>JAFMBU010000126.1 GCA_017858295.1 Porticoccaceae bacterium
GAACCGATTACGCCAGCCACGTTGGGACCCATGGCATGCATCAGCAGGAAGTTTTGCGGATTGGCATCCAAGCCCACCTTGTTGGCCACTCGCGCGGCCATGGGCACTGCCGAAACACCGGCGGCACCAATCAACGGGTTAACCTTGTGCTTGGCAAAGACATTCATCAGCTTGGCCATCAACACACCTGAAGCAGTACCTATACAAAAGGCCACGGCACCCAGGGCGAGAATACCCATGGTTTCCGGATTGAGGAATTTCTCGGCGCTCATTTTTGAGCCCACACCCAGACCCAGGAAGATGGTGACAATATTGATCAATGCATTTTGAGCCGTATCACTGAGACGGTTTACCACGCCGCATTCGCGCATTAGATTACCGAAACAAAACATCCCTAATAATGGCGCAGCATCTGGCAGCAACATGGCCACTAAAACTAACAGCGCCAGAGGGAAGACAATGCGTTCAGCTCTGGTCACTGGGCGCAGCTGAACCATGGTGATCTGGCGTTCCGCTGGCGTCGTTAGGGCGCGCATAATTGGCGGCTGAATAATGGGTACCAGGGCCATATAGGAGTAGGCTGCCACAGCAATGGGCCCAAGCAGGTCCGGCGCTAACTTACTGGTAACAAAGATCGCCGTGGGGCCATCTGCACCACCGATAATACCGATGGATGCCGCCTCCTGAATGGTGAAGTCGAAGATGCCAAAATGACTGAGAGCCACAGCCCCCACCACAGTGGTAAAGATACCCACCTGAGCCGCAGCACCTAACAATAGCGTCTTAGGGTTGGCCAACAGAGGACCGAAGTCGGTCATGGCGCCAACACCCATAAAGATCAACAGCGGAAATAATCCAGTCTCGATACCGGCGTGATAAATATAGTAGAGCAAGCCACCCGGGCTCTCCATATGACCCATGGCATCGTAAACCGGCGCGGCATCAAAGCCTGCTCCCGGAACATTGGCCAAAATAGTACCAAAACCGATTGGCACCAATAGTAGAGGTTCAAAGCCTTTGCTGATGGCGAGATACAACAGGCCAAGACCGACCAGCATCATGACCAGCTGACCCGCTTGAATCTGTGCTAGACCTGAACTGGCCCATAAACTGAGTAGATTATCCATTTTTCAAACGACTCCTTAAGCCAGGGTTAGCAACACATCGCCGACGGTTACGCTGTCGCCACTCTTTGCTCTGAGCTCAACAATTTGACCGGCTTTTGGCGCACTCACTGATGTCTCCATCTTCATCGCCTCAAGGATCACAATGCTCTCCCCTTCGCTGACCTGCTGCCCGGGCTGCACTAGCATCTTGACTACGGTTCCCGCTAGAGGTGCAGTTACTGGGTCGCCACCGGTTGCAGCAACTGCAGCGCTGGGCGCTGCAACAGCTGCTCCAGCTCCAGCAATGGCACTGACATCGCCGCCGTCGCTAACGGCAACCGTATAAGAGACACCCTCAACTTCAACGGTATAAATTTCTTCGCCTGCATCGTTGGTTTGGACTGCCGCTTTGCCTGTAGGTACAGGTTCAAAGGCATCGGGGTTATCTTTGTTCTGTAAGAACTTGAGACCCACCTGAGGGAACAGAGCATAGGTCAGGACATCATCAACCTGCCCTTCTCCGCTACTCAGGTCAAAACCGTGCTCTGCAGAGAGGCCTTCAAGCTCTAAGGTCAATGCTTCCAGCTCCGGTGCGATATTGTCCGCGGGACGACAGGTGATTGCCTCTTCCCCTTCATCCAAAACTCGGGCCTGTAATTCAAGATTCATCGGTGCTGGTGTAGCTCCGTATTCGCCGCGCAATACCCCAGAGGTCTCTTTGGTAATCGACTTGTAACGCTCACCGGTGAGTACATTTAACACTGCCTGGGTGCCAACGATCTGCGAGGTGGGCGTAACCAGTGGAATAAAACCAAGGTCTTCGCGCACGCGAGGAATTTCAGCGAGCACTTCGTCGATGCGATCTTCGGCGCCCTGCTGACGCAGCTGGCCTTCCATATTGGTAAGCATGCCACCAGGCACCTGAGCCACTAAGATACGTGAATCAACACCGCGCATGGAACCTTCAAATTCGGCGTATTTTTTCCGCACTTCTCTAAAGTAAGCGGCAATTTCCTCCAGCTTGACTATATCCAGGCCCGAGTCGCGCTCGGTGCCTTTAAAGATTGAGACCACGGATTCCGTCGCCGAGTGACCGTAGGTCATAGACATGGACGAGATGGCGGTGTCGACACGGTCAATACCTGCCTCAGCACATTTCATAATGGTGCTGGTGGAGAGACCAGTTGTGGCGTGGGCATGCAACTGCAGCGGAATAGATACAGCCTGTTTAAGCTTGCTGACCAGTTCGAAACCCGTATAAGGAGTAAGCAGCCCGGCCATATCTTTAATACAGATGGAGTGAGCCCCTGCATCTTCAAGCTGGCGACCCATATCCACCCAGCGGTCGATAGTGTGCACTGGGCTCACTGTGTAGGAGATCGTGCCCTGGGCATGTTTGCCCACCTGAACCACTGCGCGCAGTGCGGTTTCAAGGTTGCGCATATCGTTCATGGCGTCAAATACGCGGAACACATCTATGCCGTTTATAGCAGCCCGTTCAACAAATTTCTCTACCACATCATCGGCATAGTGACGGTAGCCGAGAATATTCTGACCGCGAAACAGCATCTGCTGTGGCGTGTTGGGCATGGCTTTCTTGATCTCGCGAATGCGGTCCCAAGGGTCTTCACCCAAAAAGCGAATGCAGGAATCAAATGTAGCCCCACCCCATGATTCCATTGACCAGTAACCAATTTGATCGAGCTTCTCAGCGATTGGCAGCATATCGTCGATACGCATACGGGTAGCAAAGAGAGACTGGTGCGCGTCGCGCAGAACAACTTCAGTAATGCCTAGGGCGGCAGGTGTCGAGGGCATATTCATGTCCATTTTGATGAGATTGGTTAGTGTTGGTAGATTACTTCTTGCTGCGATGCTGATCGATCGCGGCCTGTATCACCTTGGCAATGCGCGGCTCAACGCTGGACTGCACTTGAGAAGTCGCAGTTGCGGCTGAGCTAAGAGCAAGCTCTGGCTGTTCAACAACCAGCTTATTGACAACTTTCGACATCAGCGTGGTCACAGCCACCAGCAGGGTCAAAAAGGTAAAAACAGTGCCCATACCATAGAGCATCAGATCTAAGCCTTGCGAGATCAGTGTTGAGTCCATCGGAGATCCTAGAGAATACAAAATTGGTCAAAAAGCGATCAGGCTATGATCGGGAGGCAAAACTATAGCAATACCGCGATTATTTGCAAGTATGGCTTTGCTTTCCGTCGCGGGAAACCTACAATTCACCTCAATTTTTAGCCTCGCTCTTTAATTAGAGCCTAAACCCGATTCAAGGTAAGCCACCATTATGCGCATCAAAGAGCTTCTCAATCAGCGATTTTCCGCCGCCATGCAGGCTGCGGGAGTCCCCAGCGAATGCTCACCGACTCTGGCGCTAAGTGGCAAACCCCAGTTTGGCGACTATCAGGCTAATGGTGCCATGGGCGCCGCCAAGCGTTTAAAGATGAATCCCCGAGATTTAGCGGAAAAAATTATTCAACAGGTGGATCTCGACGGTATTGCCGATAAACTTGAAATTGCCGGCCCCGGCTTTATTAACATTCATCTGTGCAATGCATTCCTTACAGCCAGCCTGAGCAAAGATACGCTCTATACCAAGAGCGAATCTAATAAGGCCGGCGAGCGCCAAAATGTGGTGGTGGATTACTCCTCACCCAATCTCGCCAAAGAGATGCATGTGGGACACCTGCGCTCGACCATTATTGGCGATGCAGTGGCTCGCGTTTTGGAATATCAGGGTCATAACGTCCTGCGCCAAAACCATATGGGGGACTGGGGCACTCAGTTCGGCATGTTGATTGCGGAACTGGAACAACAACTCAGCGAAGGAGAACAGGCGGAGTTGGCCCTGGGTGATTTAGAACTGTTTTATCAGCAGTCAAAAAAGCACTTTGACGCCGATCCAGAGTTTGCCGATACGGCCCGCGCCTATGTGGTCAAGTTACAGTCTGGCGATGCTCACTGCCGAGCGCTGTGGCAGAAGTTTATTCAAGTCTCCGTGGCCCATAATCTGGAGATCTATTCCCAGCTCAATGTCGGCCTTACCGCCGAGCATATTATGCCCGAGAGCGCCTATAACGATGATCTGCAAAATGTTCTCGATGACTTGCAGGCAAAAAAAATAGCTGTCGAGAGCGACGGCGCACAGGTGGTTTTTCTCGACGAACTGGCTGACAAAAATGGCAATCCCTCTGCGATGATTGTGCAAAAATCCGGTGGCGGTTTTCTCTATGCCACCTCGGATCTGGCCGCCATGCGTTACCGCGTTGGCCAACTGCAGGCCGACCGCATCCTCTACTTTATTGACGCGCGACAATCTCTGCATATGAAACAGGTGTTTGCCGCGGCCCGCAAAGCTAGCTATGTCTCCGATGCAGTGAGTCTCGAACATCACCCCTTTGGCACCATGATGGGTAAGGATGGCAGGCCGTTTAAAACCCGCAGTGGCGGAACCGTAAAGCTCGCCGATCTGCTAGTGGAAGCAGTGGAGCGTGCCGAACAGTTACTGCGCAGTAAAAATACCGATCTTGGCGAAGATGAGATTAGTAATATTGCCCGCAGCGTTGGCATTGGTGCAATCAAGTACGCCGACCTGAGCAAGACTCGCACCAACGATTATATTTTTGACTGGGATGCGATGCTCTCATTTGAAGGTAATACAGCACCCTATCTGCAATACGCCTACACTCGGATACGCAGTATTTTCCGCAAGGCCGGGATCAGTGCCGAAGACTTTAGCGCCGAGATCAGCATTACTGAGCCACAGGAAAAAGCCCTGATTATGAAGTTACTGCAGTTTGATGATCTGGTAGATCAGGTTGCCGCTGAGGGCTATCCGCATATTCTGTGTAACTATGTCTACGAACTGGCCAGCGCCTATATGACATTTTATGAGCACTGCCCGGTGCTAAAAGATGAAGTGCCCGAAGCTATTCAGAAAAGCCGTCTGCAACTGTGCAAGCTGACCTCAGAAACTATTGCCAAAGGTCTCGACCTGCTAGGTATTGAAGTGATGGAGAAGATGTA
>JAFMBU010000127.1 GCA_017858295.1 Porticoccaceae bacterium
AGCCCTGAGCGAATTAAAAGCCCTGAGCCCGCAATGAGCAACGAGGCCATGGCTTTTCAATCCTGCTATCACTGTGGCCTTGAGGTGCCCCAGCAAGGTGATTTTAGTCTGGTTATACAGGGTATTCGTCGCGCCATGTGTTGCCCCGGTTGCGCCGCAGTGGCCGCGACCATTTTTGAAAATGGCCTGCAAAGCTTTTATACATTTCGTTCAGCGCCCAGTGCACAGGTTGTCGAAAACAGTTATTCCGAAGCTCAAGAAAATCCCTATACAGACTGGGACCTGGAAGAAGTACAAAGTGATTATGTTAGCCACACAGATCAGGGGCTGCTCAGTATTAGAGTTTATATAAGTAATATTACCTGCGCCGCCTGCACCTGGTTGATTGAACAACATCTTGGCAAGCTGCCCGGTATAGACCGTATCGCGATAAATGGCACCACTCGGCGCGGGGAGATTATTTGGGCACCAAACGCTATTAGTCTGAGCCAGATTCTTCGTGCCATTAAACAGATTGGCTATGACGCGAGGCCCTTAAGCCACGACAGCACTCAATCCTCCACCACTAACGAGTCACGCAAGTTATTACTGCGCCTTGGAGTTGCCGGATTGGCCATGATGCAAACCGGTATGGTTGCTATCGCGTTGTACGCCGGATCCTTTCAAGGGATGCAGGCAGAGTGGCAAAATGTATTGCGCCTGATCAGTGTACTTTTTGTCACGCCGGTGGTGTTCTATTCTGCCCAGCCGTTTTTTAGCAGTGCTTGGCACAGTTTAAAAATACGCTACCTGGTGATGGATGTGCCCGTAGCCCTGGCCATTTCGCTGGCCTACAGTGCCAGTCTCTGGGCCACTCTAACAGGCGGTGGTGAGGTCTATTTTGATTCGATCACCATGTTCAGTTTCTTTTTATTACTCGGTCGTTTTGCCGAGCAGCGTATTCGCGATAAAAATATGCTGCTATTAAATCGCGGCACCTTGTTGCCCCCAGTGGCGACTCAGGTTTTCCCCCAAGACGAGCTTGCCGAATCTAAAGCAGACGCACAGGTGCCGATCAAAATGCTCTCCGTCGGCGACTTTATTCGGGTTAGTGCCGGACAAATTATTCCCTGCGATGGCCTAATTGAAGAGGGTACCAGTCAGGTCAGCGAGGCGCTTTTGACTGGTGAATCTAAACCTTTGAGCAAACAGACCGGACAACCTGTCTATGCAGGAACCGTCAATGGCGCCAACCCGCTATTGATAAAAATTAGCGCCACCGGCGAAGCTACCTGTCTCTCCTCGATTGTTAAACTGGCCGAGCGCGCGGCGCTAGATAAACCCCAGTGGGCTATGCTCGCTGATCGAATTGCCAGTTATTTTATTGCTGGGTTGCTGCTAATCGCTGCAGCCGTGGCCACTTACTGGTGGCTCCATGAGCCTGAGCGGGCACTGTGGGTCACATTGTCGGTGTTGGTTGTTACCTGTCCCTGTGCGCTATCCTTGGCAACTCCCACGGCGCTCACTGTAACCAGCAATATTCTGCGTGCTCGGGGGTTTTTAATTAATCGCATGCATGTGCTGGAAACCTTAGCTGCGATTGATCAGGTCGTCTTTGATAAGACCGGCACCCTAACTGAGGGTAATTTAAAGCTGGTCTCTGTGCATACCTACGGCACTAGTGCCCATATCTCCGAGAGGCAAATTATTATCTGGGCAGCTTCCCTAGAGCGGGGCAGTCAGCACCCCATTGCCTTAGCACTGCGCAATAATAGCCACCTCCAAAACGAGATGGCAGCGACGGTCACAGAGCAACATTTTATTACCGGCTTGGGTGTTAGGGGCAAGATAGGCACTGAGACTTTTTATCTTGGCAGCCCTGCTTGGGTCCGCGAGATGGCAGGGCTACAGGCGCTGACGGAGAACCACTCTGAGACCACTCGGGAACAGTCTATCCAAGTGGCCCTAGCCCGCAGTGGTGAATGGCTCGGGACACTCTCATTTTCCGACCAGCTGCGCCCAACGGCGGTGGCAGCGGTGAACCAGTTGCATCAGCGTGGATTAAAAGTGTCACTATTATCTGGAGACCCCTCTCCTGGTGCCGCGCAAATTGTTAAACCCCTGAGACTTGATAGCTGCCAACTGTCCCTGCAGCCGCAACAAAAACTGGCCGTGGTTCGCGATCTTCAAAGGCGCGGCAAACGCGTGCTAATGGTTGGCGACGGTATTAATGACGTGCCGGTTCTGCAAGCCGCAGATGTCTCTGTGGCTCTGGGGCAGGCCAGTGATCTACCGCAGATCCATGCTGACGTGACATTGCTTAGCGGCGACCTAAGGGCACTGCCAGAGGCTATAGCCACGGCAACGCAAACTCGGCGCATTATTAAACAAAATATTCTTTGGGCCATAGGCTATAACTTAGTCGCACTGCCCTTAGCGGCCACTGGCTATGTGCCGCCCTGGGCCGCAGCAATTGGTATGTCTGGCAGCTCGTTATTGGTGCTGTGCAATGCCCTGCGATTAGCTCGAGGGGCTAAGCTCAAACCGGGGAAAACTTATGATGGAACGCCTGTAGTGGAAAGCGTGTAATGGGAAGCTTGTAATGGAAAGCCTGTATCTACTTATTCCTATCTCCCTAGTATTTATCGCCATTGCCATAAAGCTATTTTTTTGGGCAGTGCATTCTGGACAGTACGATGATCTCGACAGTGAGGGAGAGCGCATCCTATTTGATCAGGAGGAGCTCTCAGTTAAAGGATCGGCTCAAGTAGCGATTGGAGGCCCAGATGAGCAAACTGGGCCTCAAAAAAATAACCGGGACAAGCCTCTATGACCGTTGATTACGCACTACTAGGCACACTTTTTATGGTTGGTCTGTTTGGCTCCGGTCACTGCATAGGTATGTGTGGCGGCATAGTTGCGGCACTGGGTAGCAATCGCCCCAACCTAGTGTTACTGCTCGGTTATAACCTTGGCAGGCTGGTCAGCTATTGCATAGCTGGCGCTATTGCAGCAGGTCTAGTGGTAGGACTGGCGGGCGAACGCTATCAGGCATTGATTCCGCTGTTGCGAACCTTGGCCGGAACCATGGTTGTATTGATGGGCTTGTATATCGCCGGTTGGTGGCAAGTTCTGACGCGCCTAGAACAGCTCGGACAAATTGTCTGGCGACAGATCCAGCCGCTGATCTCGCGTCTAGGCAAACCGGACAGCCCAGTCAAATCCATTGCCGCCGGTATGCTTTGGGGTTGGTTGCCCTGCGGTCTGGTCTACAGCGCTCTGAGCCAGGCATTGCTCAGCGATTCTCCAGCTATGGGTGCACTGGCAATGCTATTTTTTGGTCTTGGCACCTTGCCAGCAATGTTGGCCACCGGTTGGTTTTCCAGTCAAGTGGCGCGCTGGCTGCAGTCACCGGCACTGCGCAAACTGATGGGCCTGTGCTTAATCGCCATGGGGCTGTTAATGATATGGCAGATGCAGCAGTCGACTGGGCATCCCCATCATTGAGTAACTGTTGTGAGGGTCTTTTGATATTGATCATTGTTGGTCAGAAGCGGGAGTTGATTAAATAAGCTGAGTGTTTTGACGTTTCTTGGTAGCTCACTTTGATGATTAATCTAAAAACTCAAATAGACGAAATTAAAACCTAACATCTAAGAAGCTAACATCTACAAAACTAAAGGTACAAAAAGTGAAAGAACTTATCGGAATACTTTTTAGTCCTCAAGCCACATGGTCAACCTTGGCGCAGGAATCAGATTCGAAGATCAAATCGCGGCTCCTGTTAATACTGCTGATGGCGGCGATTCCCCCCTTGAGTTTTTACTACGGCACAACCCAGATTGGCTGGCACAGCGGTGGTGAACTAACCAAAATTTCCACAGCGAGCGCTATACCTCTAATGGTGCTATTTTATCTTGCCCTGGTAGCCTCGGTGGTGGTGATTGGACTGATGACCCACTGGATGTCGAAAACCTATAGCGCCCAGTCGTTCCCCATTAAAGGTATGGTGTTAATCGGCATGGCCAATACGCCGATCTTTCTTGCGGGTCTCTTGGCGCTCTATCCAGTCTGGTGGTTTGATATTCTTCTCGCCACTGCCGCCTGCTGCTATA
The DNA here is from genome assembly GCA_017858295.1 of Porticoccaceae bacterium. Classification (GTDB taxonomy): domain Bacteria; phylum Pseudomonadota; class Gammaproteobacteria; order Pseudomonadales; family Porticoccaceae; genus HTCC2207. The sequence continues at coordinate 4,095 of JAFMBU010000127.1, forward strand.
CCATTCGCCTGTTGTATCTGGGTGTACCTAAACTGATGCAGGTGCCAGAGGATCTCGGCATGCTCTATGCCAGTGCACTATTTGCCGTGGCCCTGGTGTATGCGGTGGTGGTTTTAGGCGCAACTGTGATTCTTTGGGAATATGTTGCCACACCGGTATTTGTTGATGGCTAAAAATTGGAATTAGCTGCGCATACGCACATCCATCTGGGGGAAGGGGATTTCAATTTCCGCTGCTCTCAGATTGTTGTAAATCGCAGTTAGATAGCGTGATTTCACCCAGCCCGGACGCTTAACCCACTCCCCTTGTGCCCAGATAGTCAGAATGCATTCAACCCCTGAAGAACCGAGCTCGGTGACCAGTACATCGGGCATTATGCCTTCACGTTTTAAGGTGATCGATACTTCCTCAGCGGCTTTTAAACCGGCCTCACGGACCTGTTCCAGATCACTGCCATAGGCGACACTAAAGTTAATTGAAAAACGACGGATATCATCATTTAGCGTCCAGTTATTCACCTGGCTGCTAATAAAGTCCGCATTGGGAACTATGATGTCGGCGTTATCCAATGTGCGCAGCAAGGTGCTGCGAATATTAATCTCCCGCACTTCCCCGAGCAGGCCATCCGCTAGTTCAACAAAATCGCCAATCCGCAGAGACTTCTCAAACAGAATAATAATGCCGCAGACAAAGTTGTTAACAATTGATTGCAAGCCAAAGCCTATGCCTACACCCAGGGCACCAGCCACCAACATAAGATTGTTAAAACTGACCCCGAGAGCGGATAGGGCAAGAATTAAACCAACGCCATAGACTATATATTTTAGTACCCGCTGAACTATGTAGATGTTTTGGTCGTGGGCACCGCTGCGTTTAGCGGCGGCCACTGAGGCCTTGGATAGGCCGCGCTGGACAATAGCACTGATAATTAAAATACCAATCGCCGAGGCGACACCAGCAATGCGTAATGTGTAGTCGCCCAGGACCAGTATCGGTAGTGACAACCAGTTTTGTAATTGTTCTATCACAGCCATTTATTCCTTTTAAA
>JAFMBU010000128.1 GCA_017858295.1 Porticoccaceae bacterium
TCCATTATTGGGAGCATCACTGCTGCTACGACAGAGAGAATAATCACCCCCATAAAAACAATCAAAATCGGATTGATCAATTTCAAAAACACTTCCACCGCATTATTCAGCCGCAGAGAATAATAATCCGAGACTCGCAAGAGCATCTTATCCAGCTCACTGGACGCCTCGCCACTGCCCACCATATGCACCAGAAAACCACTGCCCACATCCCCTTCCAACAGCGCCTTATGTAGAGTCGAGCCCTGACGCATAGCCTCAGTAACCCCTTCCATTTTGCTGCGCAAGTGGAGGTTAGTTACTACAGAGGAGGAAATTTTCAGCGCTGCCAGTGCCGGTACACCATTGCTTAACAACACACCGAGGCTGCGAGACCAGTCGGCAATATTGGCCATGCGAATCCAGCGTCCAAGGCCCGGCATGGTCAGCATAAATGCGTGCCAGCGCTGATTGCGCTGAGGATCTTTCATGGCCTGAACAAAGCCTAGGTAGAGTCCAACCAAAAGGATCAACACAAACAATCCATAGCTCTGAGTAAACTCACTGAGATTGACAATAATTCTTGTGATCAGTGGCAGCTCACGATTGGAGCTCATAAAAATAGCGGTAATTTTGGGTACTACCCAGACCATCATAATGGCGACCACAATAATCGAGGTGCTGATCAGCGTCGCTGGATAGATCATGGCGCGACTGATGGTCTTGCGGTTTTCTGCACTGCTCTCTAGATCTTCGGCGATGCGCATCAATACTTTATGCAGATGACCACTCTCTTCACCGACACTGATACCGGCGACAATGCTGTCGGGGATTTTGTAGGGGGAGCGGCGCAGGGCGTCAGAGAAACTGCGGCCTTCGATAATTTCACTGCGCCAGCTCTGCAGCATGCGGCGCTGCTTTTCCGTTTCCGCCTGCTCGATGGTCATGCGCAGGGCGTCTTCCAATGGCAGACCGGACTCAATCAGAATCGCCTGCTGCTGCAGCAGTAGCGACAGATCAAAATTATTTACTCGCGCTTCGCGGCGGGACCCAGACTTTTTGGCTTTGGTTTGACTGACTTCCGAGAGTTTTGACGGCAGTAATTTTTTTTCTTTTAACAACCGTCGGGCATGGCGCTCCGAGTCGGCGGAGATAACACCACTTACTTGTTTGCCGGAGAGGTCATAGGCTGCATAGTCAAAGGCTGGCATGATTATGGCCCCGCCTTAAACGCTGGTGACACGAAGCACTTCTTCGATCGTGGTGACGCCGCGGCGGACCAATTCGAAGCCGGCATCGCGGATACTGGGTACGGTCTTGCGGATAGCATTTTCAAGCTCTAGCTCGCCAGCATTTTCATGGATCAGAGTTTGCAAATTGGCATCTACCGAGACCAGTTCAAAGAGTGCCTGGCGGCCTTTAAAACCGGTGTTATTGCACTCAGTGCAACCTGAGGAGTGGAAGGTCTCTGCGCCGGGCTGCAGTTGCAGCAGATTGCGATTAAAGTCATTGGGCTGCTCAGCCACGCGACAACCGGTGCAGAGTTTACGCAGCAAACGCTGAGAGACTATGCCGCGGACAGTGGAGGCAAGCAAAAAGCTGTCGACGCCAAGATCCTGCAGCCGTGTAATGGCACCGGCGGCAGTATTGGTGTGCAGGGTTGAGAGCACCAGGTGACCAGTCAAACTGGCCTGGGTGGCAATTTCGGCGGTTTCGCCATCGCGAATCTCACCGATCAGAATCACATCCGGATCCTGACGCAAAATAGCGCGCAGGCCGCGGGCAAAGGTCATACCGGCGCGGAGGTTAATCTGTGTTTGGCTAATTCCGGGAAGGTCATATTCCACTGGATCTTCGACGGTCATAATGTTGCGCTGCTGACGATCCATCTGCTGCAGGGCGGCATAGAGCGTAGTGGTTTTACCAGAACCGGTGGGGCCGGTGACTAGAATAATGCCGTGGGGCCGTGAGACCAGATCCACTAACTCTGCTTTGGTGTCCTGAGGCATGCCCAGATCATCGGTCTTGAGCTTGCCAGCATCTTTATCCAACAGTCGCATCACCACTCGCTCTCCATGACTGGAGGGCATAGTGGAAACACGCAGATCAATACTGCGGCCACCTAGGCGCACACTCATGCGGCCATCCTGAGGCAGGCGGCGCTCGGCAATATCTAACTTTGACATCACCTTGATACGGGAAATTAGCAGCGGTGCAATTTGAATCGAGGGGGACAGAACTGTGCGCAATACGCCATCGAGGCGAAACCTCACCAGCGCCTCTTTCTCGTAGGGTTCGATATGAATATCGGAGGCATTTTCTTTTAGGGATTCGGCGATCACTGCATTGAGCAGGCGCACAATTGGCGCGTCGTTCTCGGCGTCCAAAAGATCACCGGCATCTTCAAGCTCGGCGGCGGCAGATTCCATATCGACAAAGTCTTTCATGTCGGCCATAACCGATTCTGAGGAATTCTGTCGGCCGCTGTAAAGCTGGCTCAACTGAGCATCGAACTCTTGATCGGCAACGGCATGCACAGCCAATGTACCATTGCTCATACGAACAACTTCACTGACCGCCCAGTCTGGCGCATCTGGCGCCAATAACAGATCACTTTCAGCAGTGCGCAAAAGTACTCGGTTAACCCGGGCAAATTCGTAGGGCAGTAAGTCGAGCGCTTCTTCTGTCATTGATACCTCTGTTTTTTTAATTTCGGGATCGCAGCCAATAATGGCGTTTTCTTGTCCGTACCCTGAAAGGCAAACCTTAGCATATCGGGCTCTAGGGTTACATTGACAAGCCGGCGCTGAAATCCCCCAGCCCGCAGCCAACACAATTGCTCTTTACACTTGCCCGCTAGTCTTTAGACGGTTTGCTTGAGGCCATGGGCGGGAATGGAAAAGGCCGCACATTGCCACCTGACGCGTTGGCGCTAGCCTCGGTAATTTTACCGGTGCCCTCTTTTTCCACTTCGTCTATGCGCACAATTGACTGCATGGGAATAAAGCTGCGCTTGATCCCAGAAAACTCATTTTTGAGTTTCTCTTCGGCGGGATCAACAATCATCTGCGAACGCTCACCAAATATAAATTCTTCCACCTCGAGAAAGCCCCAGAGATCACTCTGAAACACATGCCGCGCGTAAATCTCGTAGACCTGTCCCTGATTGAAAAAGGTGATTCTATAGATGGGTTCGCTGGACATGAATTTTCTGCCAATTCGGTGTGTTTAAAGGGCGATAATAATAGCACAGGATGTTTTTATTTAGCGTCATTAAATGGCGACCCTAAATAGCGGCTTTATGTTGCGAATTGGGCGTGCAGGGCTATAATGCTCGACCTCTTTAATTGATCAAAGATTAACCAATTTCATGACCGAAACTGTAATTAAACCGATTAAAAAGCTCCATATCGTTACTCACGGCTGCCAAATGAATGAGTATGATTCTGCGCGCATGCGCGATTTGCTCGGCGACAGCCATCAGATGATCGCCACGGATGATGCAGCAGACGCGGACGTGATTCTGCTCAATACCTGTTCGATCCGCGAGAAGGCCCAGGAGAAAGTCTTTCACCAGCTCGGTCGCTGGAAACATCTTAAAGAAGCTAATCCAGATTTAATTATTGGTGTCGGCGGCTGTGTCGCCAGCCAAGAAGGCGCGGCAATTGCCAAGCGCGCGCCCTTTGTCGACTTGGTGTTTGGCCCGCAAACCCTGCATCGGCTGCCGGAAATGATGGAAACCAGTCAAGCCGATGGCACTGTGGTCGTCGATATTAGCTTTCCGGAAATTGAAAAGTTTGATCGCCTGCCAACGCCAGAGGCCGACGGTGTATCCGCCTTTGTCTCGATTATGGAAGGCTGTTCCAAGTACTGTTCATTTTGCGTAGTGCCCTACACTCGCGGCGAAGAAGTTAGTCGCCCCATGGCCGATGTGCTCGCCGAAATCAGCGCGCTGGCCGAGCAAGGTGTTCGAGAAGTCAACCTGCTGGGTCAGAACGTCAACGCCTATCTAGGCGAGATGCCCGATGGATCAATCTGTGACTTTGCCGAGCTGCTGCCCTACGTGGCCGATATTGATGGTATAGATAGAATTCGCTACACCACCTCCCATCCGGTGGAATTTTCCGATCGCCTGATTGAGGTCTACGCTCGCGTGCCCGAGCTAGTGAGCCATCTACACCTGCCGGTACAGAGCGGCTCGGACAAAATATTGATGGCCATGAAGCGGGGCCACACCGCCATTGAGTACAAGTCAAAAATCCGCCGTCTGCGTGAAGTGCGCCCAGATATCAGCATCTCCTCAGATTTTATTATTGGTTTCCCCAATGAGAGCGAAGAGGATTTTTCCGCCACCATGAAGCTGATCAGTGATATTGGCTTTGATACCTCATTTAGCTTTATCTACAGCGCCAGACCCGGAACACCGGCTGCCGATTTGCCCGATAGCACGCCAGAAGCGGTGAAAAAACAGCGCCTTAAAATTCTTCAGGATCGCATCAGCCAGAATGCCGCCGAGATCAGTCGACGCATGGTGGGCAAACGAGAAAAACTGCTGGTCACCGGTATTTCGAAAAAAGATCCGGGGCAGCTTCAGGGGCGTACAGAGAATAATCGTGTGGTGAATTTCCGCAGCGATAATCATGCCCTGATAGGCACTTTTGTCGACAGCATTGTCACCGAGGCATTGCGTAACTCACTGCGTGGCGAATTAGCCTAGCCAGCCTGGATATAAGCAATCAGGTTAAGAGGTCAAGTTGTTATACGATTTGAGCAGGTTAAAGTGGTTACCCTGCTTCACAGTTCGCGCTATGCTTGTAATAACTTCTCTTAACTTAAGGTACAAAAGCACTCATTGAAAAGATCGGATAATCAACCATCTGCCTCGACACTCACACTCGAGCCCAATGATGCCCGTCGTCTCGCTGCACTCTGCGGCCAATTTGATGAAAATATTCGCCTTATCGAACAGCGTCTCGACGTTGATATTCGCTCGCGGGACAATTTTTTTGCCGCCTATGGCGATCTTGCCGCAGCCAATCAAGCCACCGCAGTGATTTATAACCTCTATCAGCAGACCGCCCATTACACTGAACTGTCCGCCGAGGAAGTACACCTTAACTTGCGCCAGAGCCAGCCGCAGCCTGAGC
>JAFMBU010000129.1 GCA_017858295.1 Porticoccaceae bacterium
CTGTTTACCCCGGCTGTTTACTCTGAGTAAGGGCCGTATTTATTGCGCAGGAGATTGCGCCGGAAAGGATTCTAGAACCAGCGCCGGATCTATGCGCTGGTTGCGCCAGTTCATACGCCAGTCGAGATGTGGACCTGTGGCTCGCCCAGTGGATCCAACTCGCGCTATGGGCTCAGCCTGCTGCACTCGATGACCTTCTTCCACTAGTATCTCGCTGAGATGCAAAAAGCTTGAGGAGAGACCATGGCCATGATCAATAATTAAGGTACCACCGGAATAGAACAGATCATTATGAGCCATACGCACAACCCCAGCTGCAGGCGCTTTTACAATGGTGCCAGTAGACGCTGCGTAATCGAGACCGTAATGGGGGCTTTTCGGGACGCCGTTATAATATCGCTGGCTGCCATAGACTCCGGTAATCGGACCCTCCAATGGCTTGATAAAGCCGGACAGGAAATCGGTTTTGTCGCTTACCAGGCGGCGCGCCTGAACAACTAGAGCAGAGTCAGACTGAATGCGCTGCAATTGCCCAGCTGGAGGTTCCACCGTGCGCTGGGGCACGCCCTCAACTTTCTGGATAGTGTAATTGCGCGCGGCAACCCTAAACGCTTCCGTCGTCTTGACACCCGTCAGATCGGTCACCACAAAGGTAGAAGTCGCTGGCGCATTGCGACCCAGACCAAACAGAAACTGGCCGTCAGCAGTGGTTTTAATCATCTGCCCCTGATGGCTAAGGGTGGTACCTGGTTCAACCTGCCCCAAGAGCAAACTCCCCTGCTGCCAACTGCCGTGCCATTTGATCAACGGCTTGTTAACAAGTGCCTCGGTAATAGGTGCATCGACACTGGCCCGAGGCACGGAGGCAAAAATCAGGCTGATCAACAACACAGCAAATTGAGAGTAGGATGGACGTCGCATTTACAGGGCCCTAGACAAATCCACCAGAGCCTGGGGTATTGTCAGTTAGTCGATGTCTTTTTCCAGTACCGGCTCTTCAAGCGCCACAAAGGCCTCAATACTGGCGATACGACAACTATAGCCTGAACCTCCCATCACCGAAAGTCGATCGAAGCGGGCGCACAGTCTGCTACCACTTCGATAACTCACATAACCGGAACGTTTAATGCCAGGGCATTCTGTCTGCAGACGCAAAATCGCAGTTTTTTTACCGTACATGGTCACAAGTGCAGTTTTATCATCAATAAATTTAATCCGTTTTATGCGACTCGATGACACGCAACCATTGCGAACTTTCCAACCGGCAGAACCGGCCTCTTGATCGATGGCTTTAATTTGGTCAGATAATGATTTTTCCGCGCTTTCAGTGGCAATGGCAGGCGCAGAGTTATCTGTAGTGGCTTCGGAATGACTGTCAGCAGAGTAACTGACAGCGCTGACTAAAAAGATGCTAAACAGGAAATAGACTAGGGATAAAGGGTATTTTATTACGTTCATCTTGACCTCCATGGCGAGATGAAGAGAGGCCAGTTCAATAGAACCATTGACGGCCTATCTATAGAGGCACTACAGTCCTCTTATTCACTAAAATAATACTCACGTATATATATGACTCAGAACAGCCGCTTTACCCCACCCTCAATGCTAAAAAACCCTCATATACAGAGTATTTTGAACAGCCTTGGGCCAAGAAAAATTCGCGCTAAGCGGCTGACTAAAAAGTTAGACAGCGAAATGTTAACTCTTACTGCAAAGGATGGGACGCGTTTACTGGCTGAGTATGATCGCAGTCAAACCCCTAACCACAGCCTGATTGTTCTGATTCATGGCTGGGAGGGCTCGAGCCAATCCGCTTACCAAGTGACCACTGCCAACTATCTATTAAAGCAGGGCTTTGATGTACTGCGGCTAAATCTGCGCGATCACGGCGACAGTCATCATCTTAACTTTGAATTATTTAATTCGACCATGACCAATGAGGTGGCTGAGGCAATCGCCTGCTTCTTTGAAACCCATACCTATGAAAAGCGTTTTTTGGCTGGATTTTCACTGGGCGGAAACTTTACTCTGCGCATTGCCGCCGATCACGGCAGCAGCTTAGGGCTAACGGCCGCTGCAGCCATCTGCCCTCCAGTAGATCCTACCAATGCTATGACAGCGCTGGAAAACACACTGTTTATCTATGAGCGCTATTTCTTTTATCGCTGGTCCAAGTCCCTGCGCAAAAAAATTGCTCACTTCCCTGAACATGGGTTCGAGCATATTTTAAATAGCGCGCGCACCATTGAGGATATGAATAGTTTCTTTATTGATCGGCATACGCCCTTCGAAGATGCCAAGAGTTATTTTGAAGCCTACTCACTTATTGGCGATAGACTACAGGCCCTTGCTGTACCGGCTTATCTGATTGCCTCAGAGGATGATCCGATTATTCCGGTGGAAGATTTACAACAGATAAATTGCCCAGAAAAACTGTCGATTGAGTTGCAGGAGTACGGGGGCCACTGCGGCTTTATTAAAAATTTATCAGCCCATAGCTGGGTAGAGAACCGCCTAGTGGATTTGTTTCGCGGCTACCTCTGAAGACAAGGCGGTGGATCGCTTGATCAATAGTGGTTAATCAAAAAAATCGGCTTCGCCCGCAGACTCATCTAGACAGCCGGCGAGCGCATATTTGATCTGGTCATAGCTAAAACCGCGATATTGTAAAAAGCGCATGCGCTTAGCTGTCTCTCTCTGATCTGCCGCCTGCCGTCGGCCAAATTTTCGCTGCGCTACCTCTCGAGCCAAGGTCATCCAGTCCACATCTGCTTCGTCCAAAGTCTGCCCCACCAGTTCGTCCGCAATGCCCTTCTGGCGAATATCTTGACGAATACGGGTTAGACCATGGCCGCGCAATATTCGCGAACGCACAAAGGCTTCAGCAAAGCGCACATCGGATTGCAACCCTTCATCGGCCAGGCGTTGCAAGACATCGTCAATGGCACTGTGTTCATCAAAGCGCTTACTTAGCTTAGTGGCCAGTTCAGCTCGTGAGTAATCGCGACCTGTCAGCAGGCCCATTGCGTAATTACGCATCTTAGCCGGAGTAATATCTGCAGGAGCATCTAGCATAGCGGTGTATTTACCATTCTATTTCTAAATCGCGAATACACAAAAAGCGCCCAGGGGCGCTTTTTGCTTAATCATGATCAACTCTGTTTCCGAGACAGACAAACCGAGAGTTACTCCTCAGTTGCCTTGCCAGCTGACTTCTTATCCGCGACTGGTACTGGAGCACCCATCTCTTTCTCACGGATCATGGCTTCAATCTCAGCCGCAATCTCGGGGTTCTCAGTGAGGTAAATGCCTACGTTGGCTTTACCTTGACCAATCTTATTGCCCTTGTAAGCGTACCAGGCACCGGATTTATCGATCAGGCCATTTTTAACACCCAGATCAACCAGCTCTCCATTGCGGTTAATACCACGACCATAAAGAATCTGGAATTCAGTTTGTTTGAACGGCGGTGCAACTTTGTTTTTTACCACTTTAACCCGGGTTTCATTGCCGACAATCTCGTCACCATCTTTAACCGCTCCAATGCGACGAATATCCAAGCGCACAGAGGAGTAAAACTTCAGCGCGTTACCACCAGTGGTGGTCTCTGGGTTGCCAAACATCACACCAATCTTCATGCGGATCTGGTTGATAAAGATAACCAGGCAGTTAGCGTTTTTAATATTACCGGTCAGTTTACGCAGCGCCTGAGACATCAGTCGAGCTTGCAGGCCAACGTGGTGGTCGCCCATATCGCCTTCGATTTCCGCCCTTGGGGTCAGTGCCGCCACCGAGTCAACAACCAGTACATCACAGGCGCCGGAGCGGACTAACATATCGGTTACTTCCAGAGCTTGCTCACCAGTATCCGGCTGTGAAACGATCAGGTCATCGACCACAACCCCCAACTTCTCTGCATACTCAGGATCCAATGCATGCTCTGCGTCAATAAAGGCACAGGTTCCGCCGGCCTTTTGCGCTTCGGCAATAACTTGCAGGGTCAATGTGGTTTTACCCGATGATTCAGGACCATAGATCTCAACGATACGCCCTTTCGGCAAGCCGCCAATGCCAAGCGCAATATCCAGCCCCAGAGAACCAGTAGAAATAGCAGGAATTGCCTGACGGGTGCCTTCACCCATGCGCATTACAGTGCCTTTACCAAACTGGCGCTCAATTTGCCCCAGTGCGGCTTCTAGTGCTTTAGACTTGTTCGCATCCATTGTTGTGACCTCGAGATAAATTCAATTAGATTAAGTTGGCAGCCATAGAAAAGACCATCAACTGTATGGTTATACAGTATTACATCCAGTAACCTGATGCAACAGTTCTTGCAGAGAAATTTCGATAGCCTGTTCACGAACCGCGTCGCGATCCCCAGACAGCAAATATTTTTTTGCGCTGACACCTGCGGGACTCTGCCAGGCGAACCAGACCGTGCCCACAGGTTTGTCGTCGGTGCCGCCACCGGGGCCGGCGATACCACTTATAGCCACAGCATAATCTGCATTGGCGGTGGCCGCCGCTCCGGCGACCATGGACCGCACCACTGCTTCGCTCACTGCACCTTGACTGGCTAACATATCCCGGGGCACCCCAAGCAACCTATGCTTGGCGCTATTGGCATAGGTAACAAATCCGCAGTCAAACCACGTCGAACTGCCGGCCACAGCAGTGATCGCATGGGCAACACCGCCACCAGTACAGGACTCGGCAGTGGTCACCTTGGCCTCGCATTGTGATAGCGCGGTGCCGAGTTTTTCGGCTAGATAATTTATCGCTTGGCTCATCGGGGAAGTGTATCTCGCTTTGTTTTACTCAGACAGCCCTTTCGCGTTAATAGGCTCGCTTTATGACGCAGATGCACGCCGCAAACAAACTCACAGTGAGTCGTGCCGGGACTGCATAATTTGCGTCTCAGGTACTATACTGTCGCAAGCTTGTCGCCAGATCAGATTGCGAGGATCAGAAAGCGCCTAAAGACTCGCGACACCAGACTGCCGGATAACGAACGCTCCACTTTAAACAAGGACTCAACATTGGCCCAGCAAGAACAGTACACACCGATGATGCAGCAGTTTTTGCGCATCAAGGCAGACCACCCCAATGACATTCTGT
>JAFMBU010000130.1 GCA_017858295.1 Porticoccaceae bacterium
CATATAGGTCAATATTTTAAGGGCGCCTTCATGATGATGATAAAAGCCATTATCGCCCCTCAGCACCAAGCGCCTGCCCACCCACTTCCGCCTTCAACTGCTCAATCTCTTCACGCAACTTAGCGTATTCTGTTTGCTTACGCGCCAAGAACCTCACAGTGATGGCTGCTTTCTCTGCGATTCCTTTCGGGGTGAGTAAGTAGGCGTAACCAAGTTTATTATCACTGCGGCGAAAGTTGCCCAGCTTTACCCAGCCCATATCGATTAGCGCTTTTACAACATAATGAGTTTTACCCAAGCTGACGCCCAACTCCGCGGATAACTCTCGCTGAGACATTTTTGGGTTTTGCTCTAGTAGTTTTAGGGCGTGAAATTCGATTTCTTCGTTGGTCATAGCTGATTGTTATGGCTGGTGTATCACAGGTGCATAGAAGACAATTTACGATCGTGCAGGCTACCGCAAGGCGCGTAATGCAACCCCGGGTTCGTTGTGCGTTCACATATTGAACGCTGCGGGAACTTTAACATAAACCCGTGGTTTTACAATTCAAAAATCTATTTAAATGTAAATAATTTTACTCGTACCCCTGCCCCCAGAAACAGAGGTCAAATGAGTATTCAATATCAGGGCTATAAAGCCTTTCACTTTAGGCTTGGGCTTGGGTTTGGGCTTCAGTTAGAGGTCGCCCTCGTCCAGTCAGATAAAACACGCCGCCATAGGCCAAGCTCTGGGCTATAAAAACAAACAGCCAGTCATTACTGTCTGCTGGCAGCCAGTTATTGACATAGCCGATCAGTACCAAGCCCGATGTGGCCATGGAGATTGAAAGGCCCGTGAGTGAGTTGGCCAGCACCTTGGAGCGCAGTCGATTGCGCAGCTGGGAGTGAATACGGTTGTGCAGGTGATCATTGTCTGGGGAAAAAGGCGACCTCCCCTGCAACAGTCTGCGGCTGACGCTGATCACTAGGTCGAGACAGGGGTAGGCCAAAAGGGCCGCCATAAAGCCGGCGGAAAACTGGCCAGTTGAAACGCCATAGAGTCCGTAGCCGGCAATAATGGAACCCAGGCCATAACTGCCTGCATCACCAAGAAAAAACCAACCTGAAATCAGATTAAAGATCAGAAAGATGGTGCAAGCAAACATCAACACGCCATCTGAGGGTCGCCCATATTCAAGAAAGAATATCGCAAAGCAGACCGTGGCAATGCCGGGCACTAGGCCGTTCGCGCCATCGGCCATGTTAAATGCGTTGATAAAACCGACATAGAAAATCGTTCCCAAAAGCCAGGCTAACACTGGTATCGCTAGCATCCAGTCGACAATGGAAATACCGATCTGCTGGGGAATAAAAGTGGGCCAGACCCAAAGAAGTCCACCCAGTACCGCAAACTTTAAAAGCAGGCGTACTGCTGGCGTCAGAAAATCTGGCTTTATATCTTCAGCCAGACCCAGACAGGTGCAGATAAAGACTACTGACCAAAACCATAATTCGCGTTCCTCTCGCACCACGCCCGGGGTGTAGTGCGAAAATAATGTCAACCCGCCGAGATAGACAACTACCACCAGAAAAATTGCCAAGCCTCCTAACCTGGAGGACTCGGTGGTGCTAATTCCGTGCTTGGCGGCGGCATCCCGACCTAAAGCAAAGGAGGATAACAGCGTCATCAGCAAAATAGCACCTACACCAGCGAGACCATAAGTCACGCTGGCCACAATGCACATCAGCAAAATTTTAATATCGTCCTTAGTCATCCTGCTTGTTGTCGCCGGATTGAATCGAGAGAAGCGCTATGAGAGCTATGCTTGGTCATGAGTGTGTCTAAAACGCTCCATTTACTGCCATCTGCAGGGTTGAATAATGCTACAAGTTATTGCGCGAGAACCATAGGTTTTACCTGAGCCCTTTACTGGATCATCCCGACACTGGTCATGGGGCTGGTGCTGATGTCTCTACTCTGCTGGATTAAAGGAAGCTGGGGTCAACTCGAGGCCGATAATATCAATAAGAGGGGCGGCTTTTAACCTTGTTTCATTGCCTTTTTCAACAAGGCGTGAAATCACGGCCTGACCCAGAGGACCAACAAGCACTAGATTGGTTGAGACAGTTAATCCACTTGCAACCTGCTTGCCTTTTGCAACAACAATAATATTTTCAGAGGCCCCTTGAAGCATGCCAATGGGCGTGAGAATAATCGCTGCTGCTGCGACAATGAGTAGTTTGGGTGACATAGGCTGCTCTTGAATTTAAAGCTGTTAGTGTACCCTTTATTTATTCAAAGTTAAATAACTCTTCCAACCTGAGATGGGGGTCGGCCGAGTCCCGTCGCATAGTAAATTGCTCCGTAGAGAACCACTTCAGCGATAAAAACCCAAGCCCAGGCATTGCTCGTCACAGGCCACCATTGCTGCAGAGAACCCATCAATACCACACCAGACGTCGCCAGAGTTATGCTTAACCCCGTAGCCGAGTTGGCCACTAGTGGCGACTGGAAATATGCTTGGAATTTTCTGTGCAAGCGATTGTGCAGATGATCATTGTCTGGCGAGAATGGCGATCGACCTTCACCCAGGCGCCGGACAATGCTCACCAGAAAATCAATGCAAGGGTAGGCAAAAAGCGCTGCGAGGAACGAGGGCGAAAACACCCCTGCATTATGAAAATATAGGCCATAGAGAGCGAACGCTGTGCCAAGCCCATAGGTGCCTGCATCACCCAGAAAAAGGCGGCCGGTAATGACATTGTAAACAAGGAATAAGCCGCAGGCAGACATCAAACTGGCTTCCAATTCCCTGCCACCGTAAAGATAAAAAATATAGGCTGCGCAAAAGGCAATGCCTGGCATCAACCCGTTGGCGCCATCAGCCATATTGACGGCGTTGATAAAACCAATAAGAAAAATGGTTGTCAAAATCCATCCAATAACTGGATAGCTTAAAAGGTAATCGAGCCCTGGTACACCCAGCGCCTGGGGCACGATTTCAGGCCATAGCTGAAGCATTCCGGCGAAGATAATTAGTTTTATCGCCAATCGATAACCTGGAGATAAAAAATCCCCTTTGATATCTTCGATCAATCCAAGCAGCGCGCACAGGACAATGGCAATAATCCCATAGCGCCTGGAGTCATCATAATAAGAATGCTCATACAGATACGCCTGATTGCTATACAGCATTCCCAGAAACAGCATCGACAGCGTTAGTATCACCGCCACGCCACCCAGACGTGAGGACTGCACTGTGCTGATGCCGTGTTTATCAGCTAGGTCCACCGCAGTGCGCTGCAGCGCTATCCAGTGATAAAAAAGTATTACCACAACCCCAACCATGCCAAATCCAGCGCCAGCCAGCAGCAACATCACTGCTAGTTGGTTAAAGCCTTTATCTGTTTTCAAACGCTGAATAATCAAACCACCCACCACATATCAATAGTGACATTGCAAGGTAAAATTCCAGGCCTCAGGCTTAAGCCTGATTGTCAGATTTATACTCATAGTTGTAGTAGCCATAATCGTAGTAATAGCCGCCAGCTTTTTTCTCCACAGCATTGAATATTAGGCCTTTAATATCCACTCCATTGAGTTCAAAGCGCTTCACCGCACTGGCAACCTGCTTAACAGAACAGACTTCAAAACGGGCTACTAATAAACTGGTGCCAGCATAGGCTCCAACCAAAGCTGGATCGGTTACCGCCAGAATAGGTGGCGTATCCAGTATCACCAGATCGTAATTACTCGACACCTGCTGAATAAAGTCACTAAACAGGCGCCCCATCAATAATTCCGAAGGGTTGGCAGGCACAATACCGCGGGTCAGCAGATGCAATCCCTCAACCGACGTTTCCTGAATCGCCTCTTGCAGCGAACCGGTACCTGACAAAAGCTCGGACAAGCCCCCTTCTGGCTCGACACCAAAGCGCTTGTGGATGTAGCCTTTACGCATGTCAGTATCAACCAATAACACACGCTTACCATCCTGAGCGGCCAATAGAACCGCTAGGTTCGAGGTAATAAATGACTTACCAACCCCGGGATTGGCACTACTGATCATAACAACATTATTGGCTGCACCCAACATGGCAAAGTGTAAAGAGGTTCGCAAACTGCGTAGCGCCTCAATACTCAGATCTGCCGGAAATCGCGTCGCCAGTAAAAAATCTTCTGCCAACTTACTTTTCACGCCGCCAGTTTGCTTAGATTGCCGTCGCTTACTGAACTGGGAAAACGTTTTCTCCTGCTCTGAGAGGGGAATAATTGCCTGCAGGTTGAGGCCAATCTCTTCGAAGACTTTAGGATCGGTGACGCCAGACCTGAACGCTAACTTAACCATCAGGATCATGACACCCAACATGCCACCCAACAATGAGGCCAGCACCAAGATCAGGGCTTTTTTCGGCGCCACGGCACCTGGCATCACTTGCGCTTGGTCGAGGATACGCACGTTGCCCACAGTGCCAGCCTTTACCACTGACAGCTCTTGGCGTTTGTTTTGCAGTGCGATATAAATTGCCTGGGTTACCTCAAAATCGCGCATCAGGCGCAAGATAACCTGCTGCGTATCGGGTAGTGAATCTAGCTTTTTAGTTAGATTTTTACGCTGTCCGAGCAGATTCATTTGCTGCCGTTTAAAGGAAATATAGTTTGGGTGTTGCGGAGTGAAATTTCGAGAAATCTCTGCCTCACTAATAGACATGGTGCTTATATCCGCCTCCAGCTGAACCAGACTTGCCAACGCTGACTGCGTCTCCAGGCTCAAGTCCACTGAAGAGCGTTTTGTTCTATAGGCATGCAGCGCCTCTTCGGCTACCTCAAGCTCTTGCTTCACACGGGGAATCTGCTGGTCGAGAAACTGAAGGCTTTTTTCTGCCTCTGCCGCCACTCTCTGGATGTTTTGAAAGTAATAGTTAGCTGCCACCGAATCTATAGTTTCGGCTATACGCCGCTGACTTGAGCCCTCCATTGACAGCACTATAATACCCGTGTCCTTACCTTTTTCTGAGACTCTCAGAGACGATTGCACACCGATGATCGCCTGCTGGCGACTTATTGTAGTGATCTCAAATCGAGTGCCCTTGTGGGCCACCAGCTTAGCTACTTCTATTTCC
>JAFMBU010000131.1 GCA_017858295.1 Porticoccaceae bacterium
AACCAGACAATTTGATTCCACGGAGCGGAACAATGCCAACCATATCAATGTTTTATGGCTTGATTGTAAGGATGTACTATTTCGATAATCAGCGACATAATCAACCGCATATACATGTTCATTATCAAGACTTTAGTGCTGTCATATCGATTCCAGATGGCTCCGTTTTGGAAGGAAATATCCCTAAACCTAAGCAAAAATTGATCGAAGCATGGATTGAGATTCACCAAGAAGAGTTGATAGCAGATTGGCAGCTCGCCATTAATGGCGAGACAGTATTCAAGATAGAACCGCTTAAATAGAGCAAGTAATGAACAGTAGGCACCATTATGAATCCAGACATTAAAGTGGCTGAGCCACTAGCAAACTATAAGCTAAAAGTTGAGTTTTCAAATAACGAAGTCAAAGAGTTTGATGTTGCACCCTATTTAGATAAGGGTATTTTCGCCGAACTAAAAAACGAGAATTACTTTAAGCAGGTAAAAGTCGCATTTGGCTCGATCGAATGGCCAAATGATCAGGATTTCAGTAAAGATACGGTTTATCTATTGGGGCGCTCTCTAAAAAGTTAATTATTGCCCCGCTACCCCGCCTTTGCATAACGACAAATAATCTCAATAAAATCTGCGCCATACTTTTCCAATTTACTGTCACCTACTCCAGTCAAGGTCAACAACTCAGACCCAGACATGGGCATCACATCCAACATCTCTTTTAACGTGGCATCGTGGAAGATCACGTAGGGCGGCACATTGTGCTCTTCGGCGAGATACTTGCGGCACTCCCGCAGCTCTTCCCACAACTCCTGATCTTCCGGCGCAATCTGCACTTTGCCTGCGGACTTTTTGCCGCCACCTTTAGAGCCTCCTTTTAAAGACGGCGCTTTTACTTCTTCTTTACGCAGATGCAGCTCTTGCTCGCCCTTTAATACAGGCCGGCAGAGGTCGGTTAATTGAAGGGCGCTATAACCCTCGAGATCAACCCTTAGAAAGCCACGCACTACCAACTGACGAATCACCGATCGCCATTGGGCTTCATGGGTGTCACCGCCAATACCAAAGGTGCTTAACTTTTCGTGCCCATGCTGGAGTACTTTCTCATTCTCTTTACCCTGCAATACATCCATAACATGCACCAGTCCAAAGCGCTGGCCGGTGCGATAGACGCAGGACAGCACTTTCTGAGCCGCTTCTGTAGCGTCCCAGGTTTCTGGAGGCATCTGGCAGTTATCGCAGTTGCCGCATTGATTGGGGGCGTCGTCGGCGAAGTAACTTAACAACACTTTGCGGCGACAGCTGGTGACTTCGCAGAGACCCAACATGGCGTCGAGCTTGTGGCGCTCGGCGCGTTTAAATTGTTCTGAGCCATCGGAGCCCTGAGCCATCTGCTGTAGGCGCACTACATCTTGCAAGCCATAGACCATCCAGGCATCGGCAGGCTGGCCGTCGCGCCCTGCGCGGCCGGTTTCTTGATAATAGGCTTCGATGCTTTTGGGTAGATCCAGATGCGCGACAAAGCGCACATCGGGCTTATCTATACCCATGCCAAAGGCGATGGTGGCGACAATAATCACACCGTCTTCCCGGAGAAAGCGGTTCTGATGAGTCTGGCGCAGCTGTGAGGGCAGGCCTGCATGATAGGGCAAGGCGTTGTAGCCCGCTTGACTGAGCCACTCTGCGGTATCTTCGACTTTCTTCCGCGACAAACAGTAGACAATCCCCGCTTCACTTTTGCGCTGTTGCAAAAATGCCAGCAGCTGCTTTTTTGGGGTGGTTTTGTTGGCGATGGCATAGCGAATATTAGGACGGTCAAAACCGCTGATATAAGCCTTGGCACCATCCAGCGAGAGTCGTTCAACAATCTCTTTGCGGGTGCGAATATCGGCGGTGGCGGTGAGGGCGATGCGCGGTATTGCCGAGAAGCGCTCGGCGAGTAAACTGAGTGACAGGTAATCTGATCGAAAATCATGACCCCACTGAGACACACAGTGGGCTTCATCGATGGCAAAGAGCGCCAATCGACAACGACTCAGCATATCCAGCACATAGGGCTGGATCAGTCGTTCTGGGGCTATATAGAGCAGATCTAACTGCCCTGCCATAAGCTGCTGCTCAATTTCATTCTGTTCGCTATGAGACAGGCTGGAGTTTAAAAATGCGGCTTTGACGCCCAGTTGTTGCATGGCACCGACCTGATCTTGCATCAGGGCGATTAGAGGGGAAATAATAATCCCGACGCCATCCCGCAGTAGGGAGGGAATCTGATAGCAGAGTGATTTACCACCGCCGGTGGGCATTAGCACCAGTGCGTTATTGCCCTGACTAACGTGCTCGATAATATCCGCTTGATGACCGCGAAAGCTGTCGTAGCCATACAGGCTGTTGAGAATCTCTAGTGCTTTTTGCGCCATCTTGCTCTTAGTCGTTAGTATTGAAACGGAGGCTGATTACAGCTGCTAATTGGTCATGATAGATGGTGCATCACAGACCGCGCACGATTGTATAGGGCCAGCCCCACGGTGGCCAACCATTGCGGTTTCAAGCTGATAAATAATCGACAATAAGTAGGTAATACTGTGGGTAAAAAAAAGAGCCTGCAATTGCAGACCCTTTTTAATGTCAGTAAAACTGATCAAGCCATAGACAGGATTACTTTACCTTTGGCGCGTCGTTCCGAGATGGATGCAAAAGCATCTTTATAATCGGCCAGCGCATAAACCTCCGTAACCAGTGGCGAGAACTGACCGCCATCGATCATGGCGATTAACTCATCAAAGTTATTGCGCGACTCCATTGGGAATCTCGCTGCCCAGGCTCCCCAGAATACACCCACTACTGAAGCGCCCTTCAGCAACATCAGGTTAAGAGGTATAGCTGGAATCGGGCCTGATGCAAAACCAATCACCAAGAAACGACCGTCCCAGGCAATAGCCCGAAAGGCCTGTTCAGAGAAGTCGCCACCGACGGGATCATAGATAACATCCGCGCCCTTGCCACCAGTGAGCTCTTTGACTTTATCTTTAAGGTTTTCCGTGGCGTAGTTAATGCGCAAATCCGCACCAGCTTCACAGGCAAAATCCAATTTCTCTTCGGTGCTGGCGGCAGCGATAACTGTTGCACCCATGGCTTTAGCGATTTGAATCGTGGCAATACCCACACCGCCGGCTGCACCCAAGACCAGCAGCGTTTCGCCAGGCTGAATTTTTGCCTGCTGTTTTAATGCATAGTAAGAGGTGCCATAGGTAATAGCAAAACCCGCCGCCTGCTCGAAAGACATGGTTTCACCCATGGCAAAGGCGCCGTGTTCAGAACCCACACATTGCTCGGCAAAACCACCAATCTGAACAGTTGAAACCACTTTGTCGCCGACTTTGCGGCTGGTTACGCCCTCGCCTACGGCGGTGACTATACCGGCTAGTTCAGCACCGGGAACAAAGGGCAGTTGAGGTTTAAATTGGTACTTGCCCTGAACGGTTAAGACATCGGGAAAGTTAACGCCGGCAGCTTTCACATCAACCAGAATTTCACCTTTACCTGGGGTGGGTACCGGGCGCTCTTCAAGGGCCAGATTTTCAGTGGGTCCAAACTCATTACAGACTAACGCTTTCATATTTATGTCCTGGGCTATTGTTATTATTATTTTGCGGTCAGATAGTCGACCGCTTTGGCAATAAACTTATTAGTCTGCTGGAAACCGCCTACCAAAACTTCCTGCCCAGCAGCATTGTCGATAGCATCGATGTGGGCACGGACATTCTCTGGCGATTGCTGTTCTGGTGGCAGATAAATACCCTGAGTCTCATAGATCTGCGTGCGCGCATAACCCCCAGCACCGGCACATAAAATCGAGCGGTTGGGTGAATCTGCATCGCAGAGAGTCAACAGACCAGCGGTTACCGACTCTACAGTCATAAGCTCAGAGTGCTCTTCCGTGATCAGTCCCTCTAACATGCGAGTACCGGCTGTGGGAGACAGGCAGTTGACCTTCACATTGTACTTTTCACCCTCGATACAGAGCGTATTCATCAATCCAACTACGGCCATTTTAGCGGCGCCATAATTAGCCTGACCAAAGTTGCCGTACATGCCGCTAGAAGACGTGGTCATCACAATACGACCATAGCCCTGTTCGCGCATCAGTGCCCAAACCGCTTTTGAGCAGTTGGCTGAGCCCATCAGATGCACATCCACAACCAACTGGAAGTCATCCATTCCCATTTTGACAAAGCTTTTATCCCGCAGGATGCCAGCGTTGTTGACTAGAATATCAACCCGACCCCACTTCTCGACAGCCTCGGCAACCATGGCTTCAACTTCATCCATCTTGGCTACATTGGCACCATTGGCAATGGCTTCACCACCAGCAGCTTCGATCATGGCAACAGTTTCCAGTGCCGCAGCACTGGATACGCCATCACCGTTAACCGAACCGCCGAGGTCATTAACCACGACTTTGGCACCGCGTGCTGCCAGCGCCAGTGCATGGGAGCGGCCTAAGCCATTCCCCGAACCTGTGACTATGGCAACCTGATCGTCATATCTAATGGCCATGTTATTTCCTTACATATACTGTTTAATTTCCCGGCGACCAATGACCATGCGGTGTACTGCATCTGGACCGTCGGCAAAACGCAATGTGCGCTGTCCGCCATACCAGATCGCCAGAGGCGTGTCCTGAGAGAGACCCAATCCGCCGTGCATCTGCATGGCTTCGTCGAGAATCTTCAGGGCCATATTTGGCGCTGCGACTTTAATCATGGAGATAAACGGCTGTGCCGCATCTGTGCCCACATTGTCCATTAGCCAAGCGGCTTTCAGGCACAACAGTCGAGTCATCTCAATATCGATTCGGGCCTGAGCAATAATATCCACATTGCCACCCAATTTGGCCAGGGGACGACCGAAGGCTTCACGCTCCAGTGAGCGCTCAATCATCAACTTCAGTGCGGCTTCAGCCATACCAATGGAACGCATGCAGTGGTGAATACGACCAGGCCCTAAACGACCCTGAGCTACTTCAAAGCCACGGCCTTCGCCGAGAATCATATTTTCTTTAGGCACACGCACATCGGTAAAGCGCATATGCATATGACC
>JAFMBU010000132.1 GCA_017858295.1 Porticoccaceae bacterium
AAGACCTCGGCAACTTTGCCGGCCTTCTCTTCGCTGTTAACGGTTTGGAAACCAAAGTGGGTGGTTTTGTCAGACATAGAGCCGGCTATCGTTAAATAAGGGAGGGCTATTGTAGCGGCAGTTGGGCCATTTAGGTATGTCTATCAGCAAATCGGGACGGCTCAATGTATACCTTCTTTTGACCGCTAGCCTAAACCAGTTTAACGATCTGAGTATCCGGATCTCGACTTTGACCTGCCTGGTTGAGAGATTCCAAATAGGCTGCCCAATGGCTGTCATAGTTGGCACCCAGGTCGTAGAGATAATCCCAGGTAAAGATTCCCGAGTCATGGCCGTCACTAAAGAAGATCTGGATGGCATAGTTACCAGACTTGGTGATTTTATCTATGCACACCAGACGCTTGCCGAACTGCAGTACTTCCTGGCCCTTGCCATGACCGCGCACTTCGGCGCTGGGGGAGTACACCCGCAGATACTCTGCTGGCAGTTGGTGACGAACATCCCCGGCGTAGTCGATACGCAGGCAATCTTTGGCTTGATTGACGGCAAGACGCCGGGGAACTGTGCTGCTTAGGTCATGACTCATATTAGAGAATAAACCGGGTTAGGTCTTCATTGGCGGCCAGTTCGCCGAGCTGCTTGTCGACAAAGGCTTTATCGATGGCGAAGGTCTGCCCATTTGAGCCCAGCTCAGAGGCATCGTAGGAAATTTCCTCGAGTAGTCGCTCCATAATGGTGTGTAGGCGTCGCGCCCCAATATTCTCGGTGCCTTCATTGACGTCAAAGGCAATCTCGGCAATGCGTCGCACACCATCTTCGGTAAAGGTGATCTCCACGCCCTCGGTAGCCATTAGCTCGCGGTATTGCTTGGTGAGTGAGGCTTTGGGTTCCGTAAGAATACGCTCGAAGTCATTGATTTTTAATGAGTTCAGCTCAACGCGAATTGGCAGTCGGCCCTGAAGTTCGGGAATCAGATCCGATGGCTTGGCCAGATGGAAGGCGCCGGAGGCAATAAATAAAATATGATCGGTTTTGATCATGCCGTATTTTGTAGAGACTGTGCTGCCTTCTATCAAGGGCAGCAGATCTCGCTGCACACCTTCCCGGGAGACATCTGCACCACTGGCTTCGCCACGCCGGCAAACTTTGTCGATTTCATCGAGGAAGACAATACCATTCTGTTCTGCGGCGCTAACAGCGGCGGCTTTGATCTCTTCTTCATTGATCAGCTTGGCCGCTTCCTCTTCTTTGAGGTTCTTTAGGGCTTCGGCCACGGTGAGTTTGCGGGTAACAGTTTTGCCTTTACCCATGCTGCTGAACATATTCTGCAGTTGCGAGGTCATCTCTTCCATACCCGGGGGAGCCATGATTTCGACACCGGCGGCGGTTTGGCTGAGCTCTATTTCAATCTCTTTGTCATTGAGTGCGCCTTCGCGAAGTTTCTTGCGGAAGATCTGTCGTGTCGAGCTACTCTGTTCAGACTGGCCATCAGTGCTTCGTGCTGGGGGCAGCAGAACGTCGAGAATGCGCTCCTCGGCGGAGTCTTCGGCACGTTGTTCGACCTTCTTGATCTCCTGTTCACGGACCTGCTTAACGGCGGTTTCCACTAAGTCGCGAATAATCGATTCGACGTCTTTGCCCACATAGCCCACTTCGGTAAATTTGGTCGCTTCCACTTTGACAAAAGGCGCATTGGCCAGGCGTGCCAGACGACGGGCAATTTCAGTTTTACCGACGCCGGTGGGGCCGATCATCAGAATATTTTTGGGTGTCACTTCGTTGCGCATTTCGTCGTCCAGCTGGGCACGGCGCCAGCGGTTGCGCAGGGCGATGGCCACTGAGCGCTTGGCGTCGTCCTGGCCAATAATATGGCGATTGAGCTCATGGACAATTTCACGGGGGGTCATTTGGGACATAGGTATTCCTTTTTGTTACGGGACGCCGCAGGTACCACTTTATTACAAGAAGCCGCAGGCGCCATTTGATTCCGGTAGCTAGGGGCGCTTAATGAGTGCTGTCGAGCTCTTCAAGAGTGCGGTTATGGTTGGTGTAAATACAGATATCGCCGGCGATTTTTAGGCCCTGCTCAACAATTTCTCGGGCGCCCATCTCGGTGTTATCCAGCAGTGCACGGGCAGCAGATTGGGCAAAGGGACCGCCGGAACCTATGGCGATCAAATCATCTTCCGGCTGAATCACATCGCCGTTGCCGGTAATAATCAGTGAGGCTTCGCTGTCGGCCACTGCAAGTAGTGCTTCAAGCTTGCGCAGAATACGGTCGCTGCGCCAGTCTTTGGCCAGCTCTACCGCGGCGCGAGTAAGGTTGCCCTGATGCTGTTCTAGCTTGGCTTCAAAGCGCTCAAATAATGTAAAGGCGTCGGCAGTGCCACCGGCAAAACCGGCGATCACTTTATCGTTGTACAGGCGTCGCACTTTGCGTGCATTGCCTTTCATGATGGTATTGCCAAGGCTGACCTGACCGTCGCCGCCAATAACGACTTTGCCATTGCGACGCACTGAGAGAATGGTTGTTCCGCGGTACTGTTCCACGAGCTTACTCCTTTTATTGATGCTTACAGAAATGGGGTCAACAAAAAGAATTTCAATGGCGCGCTGAGAAAAAGCCGATAAAAGGCTCTATTTGTAAACCAATTGCGTCAGGGGTTATTTTGCTTTGCTGCGCTCAGATAAGTGCGCCGAGACAACCGGTTTTTTGCAGTAGCTCATTGGTTGCCTGATGGCTGTTGAGGGCGGCATATTTTTCCCGCAGTACCTGATAGGACTTGGCGTGATACTTCTGCGGCTTTTGCGTCCAGGTCTGACCCTTTAGCTGCACTGAAAATTCCTCTTTACCTTGGGCAATGGCCTCGGCATTGGCTTGAGTCCAGGGCAAAAAGAGCTCGCCGACTTGGCTTTTAATAAACGGCTTGAGTGTTGGTTTCAATGTTTCCCAGGTTTCAAACTCGCCCTCAATTCGCGGCCACAGCATGCGCTGTATCCAGGCGAGTAGATTGGGCATTTTGGCTTCGATCAGGGCGCAGTTGGTGGGGTCTGTCGAGACATTATAGAGCTGCCCCCAAAGGCTAAAGTCGCCAAAGGAAGGGCGTCCACCCAGTAGATAGGCGCGAGACTCCAGATGCACTTCAAGCTGCTCCAGTGCCAGAAGCAATGAGGCTTCGATCTGGGGCGCAGTCTCTGGGTTCGAGCCGACAAACCAAACCCGCCCGGTCATGCGCTGACGCACCTGTTCGGTTAGCTCATCCAGCTGTTCGCTGCTGGCGTCTGGCTGCGTAAGCTGAGCAATGCGGCGGGCCGAGGCGATCTGATCAATATCTCGAGCCCAGCGGTAGTGAAACATCCATTTATTGCCCCATTCATCACCCAACTCTTCTAACAGAGTGGAGACAAAGTTGACGGTTGTATCCTCTGGATAAATGCTCTCTTGGGGATGCTGTGCTTCAAGTTGCTCAATCACCAGGGTTGAATCCTGAGAGCCTTGCAGCTGTGGGCTAACCACCAGGGGAATAATTGGCAGCTTGGCAAATTTGGCAAACTCCGCCATGGTCTCGGCGCTGCGAATAATCCACTGGTGGGGAATCTGTTTAAAGCGAAAATAGGAGCGCACCTTAACGGAATAGGGTGAGAGTTCGGCACCATAAATGCGGTATTTATGGCTTGAAATATCAGCTAAAAGATCAGTCATGGGACACTCCTGGGCGCTCTTTGGAACGCTTTAATTGGCTAGCCTAGTTGAGGCTAGCTCTGATGATATCCCCATGAGATTGACGCAACATCATCTTATTGATGCCATAGACCGCCGGCAGCTGGGCTAACTGAGTTGCATGCTCAATGGCTCGGGGCAGTACCTCTTCGGCACTCACAAGCTCATCAAAGAAGCCCGCTTCAAGGGCGGTTTCGGGGCTGAACATATGGGACTGGATGGCGCACATGGTTTGAAAGCGCGGCGACAGTCGAGACTTAACTAGCTCAATACCAAAGGCCGGTAAAATCATATCAATCGCGGTTTCATTGAGGGCAATCTTAAACTCGCCATGGACACCAATGCGGGTGTCTGAGGCCAGCAACATCATACCGCCGGCAGCAATGGCATGGCCGGTACAGGCAGTCACGACTGGCTGGGGGTGGCTGAACAGTCTCAACAGCAAGGCTGCGCCTTTATTCACTAGGGCGGGCAGAAGCTGATCATTGTCTGACTGAGCAGCAGTTTCTGCAGACACCTCTTTGAGGTTAAAACCGGCTGAGAGCAGACCTGGGCGACCGTGAATAACCACCGCAGAGGCCTCATTTTCGGCGCGATCCAGGAGTTCGTTAAGTCGGTCGACCGTGGCATGGCTCAAGGAGTTCACTTTGCCGTCGTCCCAGTTAAAAATTGCTACGTCGCCTTGCTGAGTGTATTCAATCATTGCTCGCCTCTCTGTCATTTTTGTTTTATTAGAAATATTATTTTAACCATCCTAGGTGAGCGGCTAATCCTTTGACAGGATTAAATCTGACCGCTTAGCCACAGGGGTACTAGTGAGTTTGTTGTAATGGCGGCGGCAGTAAAAGTGGCAGCGGCAGATAGCCATTGCGGCGCACTGATCGCTCCACCTGGCCGGGTAAAAAATTGAATAGGGGTAGGCAGCGCAGGCCGGCTATTTTAAGACCGCGAGATGTCCAGTTATTGCAGGTATTGAGGCACATATAGATACCCCGGGACTGGAAAAATATTTCACCACTGTCTCTGGTGCGCACCTTGATCAGCTGCTGGGATCTATCCATCTTAAAATGTCGCGAGATAAACGCCACCACTGCGTCGATTACCCCAAGATTAGTGTCGATGCTGTAGGTGCGACTGGTGGCGCTGTGGTGTTTGCTAATGTCGGCAATGCCGAGCACGGCAATCGTAGCTCTGGTTGGCAGTAGTAGTGCGCGAAGACCGAGAAGCAGAGTTTGCTGGGTCGAGCCATAATAGCGATAGTCGCCCCAGCCAATTCGTGCCCACTCTGTATCCTGCAACTGTTCAGCCAGTTCTGGTAAAGCCCGCAGCAATA
>JAFMBU010000133.1 GCA_017858295.1 Porticoccaceae bacterium
TGCCACATCTTGCCTTTGACTTCGCGGTTCTCAACTTCCAGATCCGAGATGGCAGTGTGCAGTTTGGGATCCCAGTTCACCAGGCGCTTGCCGCGATAAATTAGACCGTCAGCATGGAGGCGAATAAAAGCTTCTTGTACGCCTTTATAAAAGCCATCGTCCATGGTGAAGCGTTCGGTTTCCCAGTCCACAGAGTTGCCGAGACGACGCATCTGCTGGGTAATATTGCCACCGGATTCTTCTTTCCATTCCCAGATTTTTTCAATAAATTTCTCACGGCCCATCTCTTCGCGGCCCGGTTGACCTTCGGCGGCAAGCTTGCGCTCAACCACCATCTGCGTGGCGATACCGGCGTGATCGGTGCCCACTTGCCAGAGGGCGTTTTTACCTTTCATGCGATTGTAGCGGGTCAGAGCGTCCATAATGCCATGTTGCAATGCGTGGCCGATGTGCAGGCTGCCGGTGACATTGGGTGGTGGAATAATAATGCTGTAGGGCTCGCCAGCGTTGCTACTGTCGCTCATATTGGGGGCGAAATAGCCGCGGTCTTCCCAGGTTTTATACCATTTGGTTTCTATTTCCTGGGGGGCAAATGTTTTTTCCATTATCGAGCTCGACTATCTAATTTTAGGGCGGGAAATTTCAGAGGGAGATTATAGGGGTTGCTAGCTTTTGTTCCTAGCGCTGAGGGCCAGCAACTGCCCTGAGACTGAATTATTTTTCGCGATTAAAACGCTCGACCACTAGGTTGCGAATCTTCTCCCGTAGCAGCTGGTCGATTCGCGGGCGCATTTTGCTCATGAGTTTGTTCACCACGGCGTTGATCTGGTCGTTGCTCGGCCCATTGGTGCTGGGCTGTGTGGCAGAGGGGTTTTCAAAGAGATGCTGTTGCGCTTGATTAAACTGATCCCTGAGTAGTTTCTCGCCATCTACTTCATCGTCCACCACATCGCTGAGAATTGGGATCTCAAGATTGTGCACATCGTCTTCGCTGAGGCTGTTGGGTAGTTCTAGGTTAGCCTTAGGCTGCGCTTTTTCACCGGTATCAGAGAGCAGATTGTCTTGCAGGGAGTAGAGATCGTCGAGAAGGTTTTCGAGATCTGAGGGGTTGGTTTCAGAGCTCTTGCCCTGGTTACTGTGATCATTCATTAGGGTTTAAATTTTTCAGTAAGATCGTGAAAGCTCAGTGAATAACCACGCTCTTTATAGAATTTAAAGTTGTCGCGCTTGGTCTGTTCATAGTCAGGCTCTGGATAGATCACTTCCATTACTCGTTCAAAGCGGCTAAACCAGGTGGGTATTGGCCCCTGTAAGTTGATCAGGATGCCATGATGTTCGCCGGGATCGCTGTTGTCGGCGCTAATGGCGATGGGCAGGTGCTCAGTGCCAAGGCCGTGGGGCACAAAGGCGCTGGCTTGAAAGTCCCAGAGCAATGTATCCAACTGCTGTGCGGTGTCCTGATCGGGCACCAGGCACAGCACCTGTTGATTGGCATTAATTGCCTTTTGCGTCAGCTGGCAGACCAGTGCGAGGGCGACCTGAAGGTCGCCGGATAACTTGTAAAATGAAACACTGGTCATCTGAGTCTATCCCGCCTTGCTGCGCAGGTATTCCATAAGGATCGGAACAGGTCGGCCAGTGGAGCCTTTGGCGGCGCCAGAGACCCAAGCGGTTCCGGCGACATCCAAATGTGCCCACTTATATTTCTTGGCAAAACGCGCAAGGAAGCAAGCGGCGGTAATAGTGCCAGCCTGAGGCCCGCCAATATTGGCCATATCGGCAAAATTACTTTTTATCAGCTCGTCGTACTCTTCAAATAGGGGTAGACGCCAGGCGCGGTCGCCGCTGCGAGTGCCACTGCTGAGCAGCTGCTCAGCGAGTTCATCGTCATTGGACAGCAGGCCAGCGGTAACCTTGCCCAGTGCGCCGATCACGGCACCAGTAAGGGTGGCTATATCGATCACGGTGTCAGGCTTAAAGCGTCCGGCATAGGTGAGGGCATCGCAGAGAATCAAGCGACCCTCGGCATCGGTGTTTAAAACTTCAATGGTCTGGCCAGACATGCTGGTGACTACATCGCCGGGCTTGGTGGCATGGCCATTGGGCATATTTTCAGTGGCTGGGACTATGCCGACAACATTGATTGGTAGCTGGTTTTCGATCAGGGCATTAAATACACCGATCACCGAGGCGCCGCCGCACATGTCGTATTTCATCTCGTCCATGCCATTGCCGGGCTTGAGGCTGATACCGCCGGAGTCAAAGGTCACGGCTTTACCCACTAAGACAATCGGCTTAACTGAGGCTTTGGTGCCTTGGTATTTCATCACGATCATTTTTGCTGGCACGTCGCTGCCTGCGGAAACCGAGAGCAGGGAACCCATCTTAAGCTTCTTCATATCCGCTTCTGTGAGCACACTGGTAGTGAACTTAGCTTGCCCTTTGGCCAGGGCCTTGGCCTGAGTCGCAAGATAGTCGGGAGTACAGATATTAGCGGGCAAGTTGCCCAGCTGGCGGGCGACATTCATGCCTTGGCCAACTGCGGAACCGTAGGCTAGGCCTTTTTTGGCGGCGCTGAGATCGGCTCTAGTAGGTGCCCAATAGGTTAGGGTCTTTAATTTTTTGGGTTTGGTTTTTGCACTACCCTTGGGCGCTGCTGCGTACTGGTAGCTCGCTGTTTGAATGCTGCGTGCGACTATCGAGGCCTGCCACTCGCTATCATCTGCCAGACCTTCACCCACCCATACCGCCTTGGCACTGGGTGTTTTAAGCAGTGCTGCGGCACCGGCTTCGATGGCTTTTATCTGCTGCTGAGGGGTGTCTGCACCTTCAGTGCCGAGCAAAATAACGCGTTTGCCGCTGGCGCCGGGAATATGCATCACTAGGGTGGCACCGCTCTTGCCGGAGAAGTCACCCGCCTTGATCAATGAGGAAATCGCGCCGTCCAAAGACGTATCTAATGCTTTAGCACTGTCTTTTAGTTGTGGGCCGGTCGGGAGAATGAGAGAATCCGCTTTTATATTTAACAGCTGTGCGGCAGATGCAGTAAAATCCATGTTTGCTCCGTTTGATAGTCGTTTTTTTGAAAGATTTGAATCCGAATTAGACTGGAACGATAGCATAAATTTCGCTACAACACCCAAGGGCTATAAGCTTAACCTGTGATTATTTTCCGTTATCTGTGCCGCGAAATTCTATCTGCCACCACGGCGGTCTGCGTGATTCTGTTGCTTGTGCTAATGAGCGGCCGCTTTGTTAAATACCTCGGCAAAGCGGTTGCCGGGGATATGGATTCCAATTCTATTTTTGCCATGATCGGCTATCGCATTCCCAGTTTCCTTGAGTTAACTCTGCCTCTGGCCTTCTTTCTTGCCGTGCTGCTCTCCTTTGGTCGGCTCTATGTGCAAAATGAGATGAGTGTATTAAAAGCCTGTGGTGTCTCAGAGCGACGCTTAATGGGCTACACGCTGGTTATTGCCGCGGTGTTCGCTGTGGCTACCGGCTGGTTGAGTCTATCGATTTCCCCCTCTGGCATGGCCAAGGCTGAGGCGTTATTTGATGCTGAAAAATCCCGCAGTGAGCTGGATAAGTTGATGCCAAAAAAATTCTATTCTCTGTCTGGGGGCAAAGGGGTTACCTATGCCGAGGCGGTGACCGAGGATCGCGAGTTGGATGAGATCTTTTTGGCCATGACCGCCGGCAGTGATGAAAACTCTGATCGGCGCTTGATTTTGGTTTTGGCTGATAAGGGTCGGCAACAGCAGGCTGAGAACAGCAGCGACCGTTATTTGGTGATGGAGAGCGGCTACCGCATTGAGGGGGTGCCTGGGCAGAACGATTACCAGATTACCCGCTTTGAAGAATATGGTTCACGGCTTGAGAATACTCAGCCGGCGATTAAGAAGGCCAAGACCGATGCCGTGGCTACGGGTTTGTTATTGGGTTCGGATGATCCTGAGTTGCAGGCGACTTTGCAGTGGCGCCTATCTATTCCGTTGATGGTATTAGTGGTGACTATATTGGCGGTGCCTTTAAGTCGCACCAATAATCGTCAGGGTCGTTATGGCAAGCTATTGCCCGCGATTGTGCTCTACTTTACCTATTTGGTTGCACTGAATGCCATGCGTGGCGCACTGGAATCCGGTGCAATACCCATCTCGGTGACATTGCTGCCGGTACATGCAGTGTATCTGGCGATTGGTGTTTTTCTGCTCAGGTCCGGTGGCCCTAAAAAATCCAAGGTTGCGGCAACTACAGGCGAGGTGGCGGCATGATGCGACGTCTTTCTTGGCATGTAGGCACCACTGTCTTTGCCTCTATTGCTGTGACCTTGATGGTGTTGGTTGGGCTGGATTCGGTGGGCGCGATTATTGATCAGTCCGCTGATGTCACGCGCAACTATTTCTTCGCTGATGCGCTGATCTATGTAGTCACTCTGGTCCCCTCAAGAATTTATGAATATATTCCCTTCGCTTCGCTGATTGGCTGTCTGGTTGGCCTTGGCTTGCTGGCCGGCAATAGCGAAGTCATCGTGATGCGGGCAGCCGGTGTTTCGCCATTGCGTATTGTTGGCTTTGTGCTTAAGCCAGTGCTGATCTTTGTGGTTTTAGGCATGACCATTGGTGAGTATTTTTCCCCTTATTTGGATCAGTTAGCTGAGGGTAAGCGCGAGTATTTACGCAAAGGGGAGAGCGCTCAGGATTCGTCTTCAGGTCTGTGGAATCGCGAAGGCAATCAGTTTATGCATGCCAATGCGGTTTTTCCCGGCGGCGTTTTATATGGCGTAACCCGCTATCAGTTCAATGATGACCGAGAGATTGAAGAGGCGAGCTTTGCCTCCCGAGCAACCTTTAATTCATCTGAGCGTTATTGGGTCGAAGAGAATGTCTCGGTGACAAGGTTTTTGGGTGATCGTACAGAGAGAGATAAGCTGATTACCCGGCGCTGGGATTCGGAGTTGACGCCGAATGTGTTGATGCTAAATATTTTGCCGGCGGACTCCCTGTCGATTGAGAGTCTG
>JAFMBU010000009.1 GCA_017858295.1 Porticoccaceae bacterium
CGCCTTTGCCCGACATGCCGCCAGCGCCATTACTCAGAACTGGATGTCCATGAGAAGCGGTATAACCTGGCCCAACAGTGTTAATTGCACAGATACCATCGGCACCACCGGCTGCTGCGGCTAAGGCTATCTCGCCAATATTAGGGGTGTTGGGTGTCAACTTGGGGATCACCGGAATATCCACTACCGCTTTGACTGCGGCGGTAATCGCTCTAACCATCTCTGGATCCTGGCCCATGGCCATGCCATACCCTTTGGCGTGGGGGCAGGAGAGGTTGAGCTCTAAGCCATCGGCTACTGGGGCCATGATCTTGGCAACCTCAACAAACTCTTCTAGGCTGCCACCGAAAATAGAGACCAGTAAAAAACGATCTTCTGGAATGCGCAGTTTTGCCATGGCTTCGGCGGCTACTCCAGCACCAGGATTAGTCAGGCCAACGGCATTGACAAAATTACCCGGGGAATATTGGCTGTAGACCGGTTCGCGGTTGCCTGCGCGGGGCACAGGTCCGACACTTTTCGTCGTGATCACACCGATCTGCGGCATATGATCAAACATGTACTGAATAATGGGCACCGCGGTAGTAACGATTCCGGATGGAACTGTAAAAGGGCCTGAGAGGGTCTTGCCAAGGAATTCTGTCTTCAAGAGAGCTCGCTCAAAACTAATTGTATGGGAGGGTATACGCAGGGCGAGATTATACCGATTTTAAAGAATTAATCTGCCTCTCTTGAGCCTATGCTGCGAAAAAAGGCTAGGTGACTGTAGTCACTGCTGGGGATATAGCTGAGGTCGTTGTAATGGGGGTTGGCGGAAACCTTAACCACCACTGTGCTGGCGGCTGGATTGACATAAATATACTGTCCGTAGACGCCCATGGCCATATATTCGCCGTCCTCTGAGAGCGGCAACCACCATTGGTAGCCGTAACCTAAGTCATCTTCGGCAGGCTGCACATGCGCGGCGTCGGCAACGGTTGATGCGGCGACCCATGCAGCTGAGACAAGCTGTTTTCCAGCAGCTGCGCCCTGATGTAAATAGAGTGACCCGAGCTTGGCGAAATCCCGCAGGGTCAGGTTGAGCCCGCCGAGGGCCATTTCTTTGCCATCGCCGTCTAAAATCCAGTAGCCGTCGTATTCCATGCCCAGCGGCTGATAGAGTTTTTCCTGCATATACTGAGTTACTGTCTTTCCGGTCGCACGACTCAACACCATACTCAGAACATGAGTATCTATGCTGACATAGTGATTCAGGGTGCCAGGCTCGCGGCCGCGTTTGAGGCTGGCGGCAAACGCATCTTGAGGGCTGCCCGTGGCAAAGCCACGGCCCCAGCGGTTGATATCACTATTAAAGTCGCCATAGTCTTCATTAAAGGCAATCCCTGATGACATCTGCAGCACATCTTTAATGCGCACGCCTTCATAACCTGAAGCTTTAAGCTCTGGAGCATAGGTATCAACGGTTTGTTCAATACTGGCGATGCTGCCTTCATCTACGGCGATACCCACCATAGCGGAAATAAACGACTTGGCCATGGACCATGAGATGGTGCGGGTGGACTCACTGTTACCCAGGCTATAGGTTTCATACACTATTTTGTCGTTCTGTATCACCAACAGTCCGGTGGTCCAGGAGTCGGCTAGGAACTGCTCGGTGTTGAACGGGCGACCCTTAAATAGAAATTCCTCAGGCAACACAATTTCCGCACCAGAGGCGTAGGGTCTTGGAATCGATGAGGCGGTCAGGGCCCTGGTTGCCCCGAGTTGATCGGCGGAGCGGAAGTTTTCAACGATGCGGTCTTCGTCGAAAAGATGCACAACGCGATAAAGATCCTGCACTGTTGGCAGCACCAAGAAACCGCATACTAGTAGTGCGGCGCCGGCTAAAACTTTTTTATTGGCGATGGCCATAATTCCCCCGAGAGATATTTACGCTGCTTTTGCAGACTATTTATTGTGCCGCTTTCTAATCTTGTGTCTATCCTACGGGAGTTTTGAGCGCGAAGGCAATTACAGACTTTGTATAGGATTCGGGTGGCGATATAAACCCCATCAAAAAACAACTTAAAGAAGAGCCAAAAAAAAAGCGACCCTAAGGCCGCTCTTTCAATCACACAGGAACCAACATTAGAACTGATTCATGGTGTTATCTTTACCCGACGCTTTTAGCGCAGCTTCACCGGCAAAGTACTCTTTATGGTCGTCGCCCATATCAGAGCCCGCCATGTTTTGGTGCTTCACACAGGCTATACCCTGACGAATTTCCTTGCGCTGCACACCAGCTACATAGCCCAACATGCCTTGCTCGCCGAAGTACTCTTTGGCTAGGTTGTCAGTAGACAGTGCCGCAGTGTGGTAAGTCGGCAATGTAATAAGGTGGTGGAAGATCCCGGCTTCGCGAGCAGAATCTGCCTGGAAGGTACGGATCTTATCGTCTGCAAGGGCAGCCAGTTCAGTCTCATCGTAGCTGACATTCATTAAGTCGGCCCTATCGTAGGCAGATACATCTTTACCTGCCTCACTCCAAGCATCAAAGATCTGCTGACGGAAGTTCAAGGTCCAGTTAAACGAGGGACTGTTGTTGTATACCAGCTTGGCATTGGGAACCACCTTGCGAATCTCATCCATCATGGCACCAATCTGACCAACATGGGGCTTCTCGGTTTCAATCCAAATCATGTCGGCGCCGTTCTGCAGGCTAGTGATACTGTCGAGGATGCAGCGCGCTTCACCAGTACCTGCCTTAAACTGGTAAAGGTTGCTTGGCAGGCGCTTTGGTCGCACAAGCTTGCCATTGCGGTTAATTACCACATCGCCATTATTCATATCCGCAGGGGTGATTTCTTCAACATCAAGGAATGAGTTGTACTGATCACCCAGATCACCTGGCTCGCGAGTTACAGCGATCTGCTTAGTTAGGCCAGCACCCAGTGAATCGGTACGGGCAACAATCACGCCGTCGTCTACCCCGAGCTCGAGGAACGCGTAACGAACCGCATTGATCTTGGCGAGAAAGTCTTCATGGGGAACTGTGACCTTGCCATCCTGGTGACCACATTGCTTCTCATCAGACACCTGATTTTCAATCTGGATACAGCAAGCGCCGGCTTCAATCATTTGCTTGGCCATCAGATAGGTGGCTTCAGCGTTACCGAAACCTGCATCTATATCGGCAACTATGGGCACTACGTGAGTTTCGTGGTTATCAATTTTATCCTGAATCGCCTGTTTAGCATCCCCTTGAGCTGCATCTAACTCACGGAATAGTCCACCCAACTCGCGGGCATCAGCCTGGCGCAAAAAGGTATAGAGCTCAGCGATCAATGAGGCAACCGAGGTCTTTTCATGCATTGACTGGTCGGGCAGGGGGCCGAACTCTGAACGCAGAGCGGCAACCATCCAGCCTGACAGGTAAAGGTATTTACGTTTGGTGGTGCCGAAGTGCTTTTTGATCGCGATCAGCTTTTGCTGGCCGATAAAGCCGTGCCAGCAACCTAGGGATTGAGTGTATTGAGATGAGTCTGCATCATAGGCCGCCATATCTTCACGCATAATGGCTGCGGTGTATTTGGCAATCTCGATGCCAGTTTGAAAGCGATTTTGAGCACGCATGCGCGCTGCAGAGTCAGCGCTGATTGCGCCCCAGTTGCCACCATGTTGCTCTTTTAATTTGGCAACTGCTGCAAGATCATTAGAAAAATTGGACATAATAAAAACCTTTTGATGAATTCCATTCGTTTGACAGTGCAGCGAGTTTAGGTATGATACCGTCATTAATCTAATTGATAGATTGTATTGCGAGCATTTTTAATATGAATATAGCTAGAGTCGATTTAAATCTACTGGTCTACCTAGATGTGCTGCTTCGGGAGTGCAATGTGACCCGCGCTGCCGAAGAACTGGGCATCAGCCAACCGGCCATGTCAAACAGCCTGCGACGTCTGCGGGATCTATTCGACGACCCTCTATTGGTGCGTACCAGTGATGGTATGACGCCGACAGACCGGGCTCTGGAGTTGCAGCCGTTAGTGCGCAATGTTCTGGCCGCCGCTGAAATCGCGGTATTGCCTAAGACCGTATTTGATGCCGCAGCATCCGATCGTATATTTCGCATTATGGCCAGTGACTACACCGAAGTGACCCTGCTGCCGCAACTTTTGACCCGGCTGCGCAAAGAAGCGCCGGGTATCCGCTTGGATATTATGACTCCCAGTGATGTGAGCTTTCACGATGTTGAACGGGGCAAAGTGGATATGGTAATCAATCGCTTTGACAGCTTGCCCCAGTCATTTCACCAAGTGCATCTCTGGGATGACAGTTTTTCCTGTGTGATGAGTGCCACTAACCCTGTGATTAAAAACTGGAGCCTCGATAGTTATCTGTCGCACAAACATGTCTGGGTCAGCAAGACCGGCATGGGTGTGGGCGTCGGCATGAGTTCGGACGATGTACAGCGTCTCGGCTGGGTCGATGAAGCTCTGGGCAAGCTTGATGCCCAGCGTGATATAACGGTCTTTACTCGCCACTACCAAGCAGCATTGCTGCTCGGTGAGCAGGAAGATCTGATTGTGACAATCCCGACGATCGCGGCACGAACCATGGCGAATAACCCCAAGGTCGTAATCCTTGACCCGCCGTTTGAGATACCCAGAATGCGCCTAAAAATGGTCTGGAGCCCTCTTTTACAGAGGGATCCTGGACATAAGTGGCTGCGGCAAATGATCAAAGATGTGTCCTCAGATATTGCTAAGTAGCAGCTAGAGTCATGGGGTATTATTTAGAGTTGAGTCATAAGCCTGCTGAATAGCAAAGATTAAATCCATAGATTTGGCTTATCCTGAAGTTGCGCATAGACTCTGTGCAAACTTGACGCTCTTAAGGAAAGATCATGGTCGAACGAATTCAGCAATCGGGACTTCAGGTCGCAAAACCCATTTACCAATTGGTCAACGACCAAATCTGTCCCGGAACTGGTATAGAGCCCAATAAATTCTGGCCTGCGTTTGCCGCAATAATCAATCATTTCGCACCGATCAATCGCCAACTCCTCGAAAAGCGCGAAACTCTGCAGGCACAGATCGATAGTTGGCATCACCAGCATCGCGATGACTTTAATTTCCCTGACTACAAAGCCTTTTTGCAAAGCATCGATTATCTGGTGCCTGAGGGTGATAACTTTAGCGTAACGCCGCGCAATGTTGATTCCGAGATCGCCAAACAGGCAGGGCCACAGTTGGTGGTACCAATTATGAATGCGCGCTTCGCCCTGAACGCAGTAAATGCCCGCTGGGGAAGCCTCTACGATGCTCTATATGGCAACGACGTTATCTCAGAAGAGGGCGGTGCTGAGAAAGGCGGCGCCTATAATGCGGTGCGCGGTCAAAAGGTGATTGACTATGGGCGCGACCTGCTTGATACCTCAGTGCCCTTAGACAACGGCTCCCATCACGGGGCGACTGCCTATCAGGTGCTCAATCAGCGACTTATAGTCACTCTAGATAATGGCTCTCAGGCGCACTTGGTTAATCCTGAGCAGTTTGTAGGCTACTTGGGTACAACAGTTAGTCCAACGTCAATATTGTTACAAAACAATAGGTTGCATCTAGAAATTCAGGTGGATTCTACTCATCAGGTAGGCGCCACGGATAAGGCTGGGGTCAAGGATATAGTGCTTGAAGCAGCTCTAACCACGATTATGGATTGTGAAGATTCCGTTGCTGCAGTTGACGCTGAAGATAAGGCTCTGGCCTACAGCAATTGGCTGGGCCTCAATAAAGGCACCCTTGAGGAAACCATTACTCGGGGCGATAAAAGTTTTGTCCGCTCAATGAATCCCGATCGCGAATACCTTGCCAGCGACGGCTCGAAATTGACGCTTAATGGTCGCAGCCTAATGTTCGTGCGCAATGTCGGCCATCTGATGACCAATCCTGCGATTCTCGATGCCGATGGCAACGAGGTTCCCGAAGGGATTATGGATGGCATGATCACCAGCTTGATTTCACTGCATGATCTCAAGCGCACTGGAAATCTGAGCAATTCTGCAGCCGGCAGCAGCTATATAGTTAAACCCA
The DNA here is from genome assembly GCA_017858295.1 of Porticoccaceae bacterium. Classification (GTDB taxonomy): domain Bacteria; phylum Pseudomonadota; class Gammaproteobacteria; order Pseudomonadales; family Porticoccaceae; genus HTCC2207. The sequence goes on from JAFMBU010000009.1 coordinate 6,075, forward strand.
AAATGCACGGTCCTGAAGAAGTGGCCTTCACCAACGATCTGTTTGACGCCATTGAAGATGCGTTGGACCTTGAGCGTCACACAATTAAAGTGGGCATTATGGACGAGGAGCGACGCACCTCGGTCAATCTTAAAGAGTGCATCCGCGCCGCCAAAGGCCGAGTAGTGTTTATTAATACCGGGTTTTTGGATCGCACCGGCGATGAAATCCATACCAGCATGCATGCGGGTCCCTTTGCACTGAAAGCGGATCTCAAGGCAATGCCATGGATTAGCGCCTATGAGGATCGCAATGTGGATGTAGGTCTAGCCTGCGGCCTTAAGGGAAAGGCCCAGATAGGCAAGGGCATGTGGGCAATTCCAGACAATATGGCGGATATGATGCGGATCAAAATAGGTCACGTGAAATCCGGCGCTAATACCGCTTGGGTACCGTCGCCCACTGCGGCAACACTGCATGCTATGCATTACCATCAGGTTAATGTTGAAACCCTGCAAGAGCAGATAGCCCGACGGACTCAAGCCAATGTCGACGATATTCTTACCATTCCGCTACTCGGCGATCGCCAGCTCAGTGCTGAGGAAATTCAACTGGAACTGGACAACAATGCCCAGGGCTTGCTCGGCTATGTGGTGCGTTGGGTCGAGCAGGGTGTGGGTTGCTCTAAGGTGTTGGATATCAACAATGTCGGCCTGATGGAAGATCGCGCAACGCTGCGTATTTCCAGCCAGCATATGGCCAACTGGTTACACCACGGTATCTGCAGTGCAGAGCAGATCATGGAAACCCTCAAGCGCATGGCTGCGGTGGTCGATGGTCAGAATGCTGGGGATGCGGAATATATCGCTATGGGCCCGAACTTTGATCAGAGCATTGCGTTTCAGGCAGCCTGTGACCTGGTATTTAAAGGTGATAAGCAGCCCAGTGGCTACACTGAACCATTGCTCCATGCCTATCGTCAGCAAGCGAAAGCCGCGCGCTAATTACGCCCAAGGAATCAATATGAAATCGACTCCCGATCTCTGCGACCAGTACCCTGAGTTAGTTCAGGTCGTCGAACCCATGTTCAGTAACTATGGCGGCCGTGAGCGCTTCGGTGGCGAGATAGTCACGGTGAAATGCTTTGAAGACAACAGCTGCGTTAAAGCACTGGTGGATACTGAGGGTCAGGGTCGAGTAATGGTAGTGGACGGCGGTGGCAGCATGCGCCGTGCTTGCCTCGGAGATATGTTAGCGGAGAAGGCTTCGGTGAACGGCTGGAGCGGCCTGATTATCTATGGCTGTATTCGCGATGTTGATGAGATTATGACCACTGATATAGGGGTTCAGGCTCTGGGTACGCAGCCAATGAAAACTGACAAGAAAGGTATCGGCGAGACGCAGATCCCGGTGACTTTTGGCGGCGTCACCTTTACGCCTGGCGACTACGTCTACGCCGATAACAACGGTATTGTTGTAGCTCCCCAGCAGCTTATTTAGAAAGCTCGCCCAATAAGCACCTCTAAGCCAATCTTAGCTTCATCGCTATATGAGGCATATCGGCATCCAAGAATTCCTCTCCGTAACTGCTAAAGCCAAGACCGCTGTAAAATGGCAGGGCGGTGAGTTGGGCATGTAGGTAGAGCTCCGGGAGTTTCTCTGTCACGGCAGTGTCGATCACTGCTCGCATAATCGCATCGCCAATGCCGCGCTTGCGGCTGGCTGCAAGCACCGCCATACGGCCAAAGTGGCCATCGGGCAATAGCCGTCCAGTGCCCACCGCAGCGTTATTAGCATCATAGGCGAGCCAGTGAATACACTGGGGATCGAGACCATCAAAATCCAAAGCCAGAGGAACATTCTGCTCTTTGACAAATACCGCAGTGCGAATGCGCCTGATTTCAGGTTCATTGGCTTGCCAGCTGGTTTGTTCAACGCGGATGATTGGTTTAGTCTGCATACAAAGAGTCTTAACTATTTATTGTATTGAGTGGGTAACAATAAACTATAGGATGACAAATTGCGCTGCCCATTGAGCCCAAGTCAATACCCCTGTAAATAGCCCAAGTATAAATACTAAAGATTGCCTTCTGAAACCGAATAAGAAAAGATGACCAGATATTTGTACTCGACACCCAATTAGAGATTATTGAGCATGATCAAAAGCCTATTTAATGCTGTATCTATTAGTTTTTTCCTAGTTCTGAGCTCCTTTTCCCTGGCCAGTGAAAAAGCCATTATCGACCCCAGTGCACGCTTTCATCCCCTCGTGAGTGATCGCGGTATGGTGGTATCCCAAGAGATGCTTGCCAGTCAGGTGGGAGCGGATATCTTAGCTCGCGGCGGCAATGCTGTAGATGCGGCTGTGGCCACTGGTTTTGCGTTGGCGGTAACCTTGCCTCGTGCCGGAAACCTCGGTGGCGGTGGCTTTATGTTGGTTCATCTCGCGGCAGAAAATAAAACTGTGGCTATCGATTATCGTGAGATGGCGCCAGCATCTGCAAGCCGGGATATGTTTCTCGATGCTGAGGGTGATGTAGATAACAAAAAAGCTCGATACAGCATGCAGTCCTCTGGGGTGCCAGGCACGGTTGCCGGCCTACTTCACGCGCTAGACAGCTACGGCACCATGAGCCTAAAGCAAGTCTTGCAACCCGCTATAGAGTTGGCGGCTAACGGGTTTAAGGTCTCGATGGACCTGTCTTCTTCGCTCCAGGCACGGCAGCAGACAATGCATAAAAACCCTGCCTCTAAGGAATATTTTTACAAGGCCGATGGCGCTGGCTACGAATACGGTGAAACGCTGGTACAAAAGCACCTTGCTGCAACCCTTCAGCGCATTGCCAAGAAAGGGCGCAGTGGATTTTATCAGGGTAAGACCGCCCAGCTAATCGTCGCCGAAATGCAGCGCAGCGGCGGTTTAATCAGCCACAAGGATCTGACGAGTTACCGAGTTATTGAACGCACGCCAGTCTGCGGCGACTATAGAGGTAACAGCGTTTGCGCCATGCCGCCGCCGTCCTCCGGTGGCGTGCATATGCTGCAGATGCTAAATATTCTTGAGGGTTGGGATCTGGCATCTCTGGGACATAACAGCGCCGCCTACATCCACCGCTTGGTTGAATCCATGCGCCGCGCCTACGCTGATCGCAGTAGTTATTTGGGCGATCCGGACTACTTCCCAGTCCCGGTAGCCGAGCTAACCGATAAACAATATGCCACTGAGTTGCGCGAGCAAATTAATTTGGCTAAATCCAGTCGCTCTGCCGACATTCGTCCCGGCCTTGATAATAGATCCGCAGGCAAAGAGAGTACTGAGACGACGCATTTCAGTACTTGGGATCGATGGGGCAATGTCGTCAGCAATACCTACACGCTTAACTTTTCCTATGGCAGCGGCATCTCAGTTACTGGAGCCGGCTTTCTACTGAATAATGAAATGGATGATTTTTCCGCCAAACCCGGCTCGCCCAATGGTTACGGTTTAGTCGGCGGTATAGCCAACGCTATTGAGCCAGGCAAGCGACCTCTATCATCCATGACCCCAACCATTGTTTTCGATAAGTCAGGGGCACCTATTCTGGCTACGGGTAGTCCTGGTGGCAGCACGATTATTACTATTGTGATGCAGATGCTGTTGAATATTATCGACTTCGATATGAACGTTGCCGAGGCCACAGCAGCGCCGCGCATTCACCACCAATGGCTGCCAGACAGGGTGTTTTATGAAGCAGGAGTGTCGGCAGATACATTGCAGGTACTGCGTGAGATGGGCCACCAACTAAACGATAAAACCAGTCGCCTGGGCGCCACCCAAAGTATTCAATCAGATTCAGATGGCGCTATGTTTTATGGCACAGCTGATTATCGCCGCGAGGGTTCTGGGGTGGCCATACCTATTAAATAGCCAACTTAAATAGCCGACTTAAATAACTGGCTAAAGAGCTGAGCAACTACTGTTTAAGACCGTTCTCATAATGGCTGATACTGCCATCTGCATTGCGCAGATCGGCAGTGCGCTGCTCGCCAGTTTCGTCCACCAGCATCTGATATTTAGGCGTGGTCATAAAGATCGCAAACCACTCCGCCAACAATTTGTCGTCATCCAGGGTTTCTAATATCAGCTTCTTCACCTGAGCCACATAGGCCTCGGGTATGGGTCCCTGAGCAGACTCTGGGGTCAGCGGTGGATCGATCAGATAACGAGGTGCTGGGCCTCGACTGAGCAGTTCAGTGGCCAGATCATCGAGCATTTCAGTGGCCGCTGGAGATCTAAAGCCCACAGAAAAGGTTGTGCACTCACCAATAGCAACGCCGTGATGGGCGATCTGCGGTGGTAGATACAACATATCGCCAGGTTCTAGCACCCACTCATCAGTAGGCACAAAATCTTTCAGTATTTTAAGTCCAGTATTCTCCGCCAGGGGCGTGTGCTCGTCGCAGTGCTGGCCAATCTGCCAGCGGCGCTTGCCGGCACCCTGAAGTAAAAACACATCGTAGTAATCAAAGTGCGGGCCAACACTGCCGCCATCTTCGGCATAGCTAACCATAATGTCATCGAGACGCCAGGAGGGTAAGAAATCGAAATGGCAAAGCAGCTCAGCAACCTCGGGAACCCAGAGATCAACCGCTTGGACCAGTAATGTCCACTGACTTTCTGGAAGAGTAGCAAAGCGCTCTTCATCGAAGGGACCCTGTTCAAGCTGCCAGTCGCTGCCAACCACTAAACGGGATTCAACCTCGGCTTCGAGGGCCATACCAGCGAGCTCATCACCATCAATCGGTGGCTCAAAGTTAGGCACAGCGCCGCGAATTAACAATGGCTTTTTCTGCCAGTAATTGGCTAAAAAGTCTGCTGCACTGATCTCGCCAAGAATGCTCTGAATAGGATCCATAGGTTTAAATATTCTTCGCTTGGTCTACAGCATTACCAATATAGGAAGCAGGAGTCATAGCTTTGAGCGCGGTTTTGGCTTCTTCTGGCATATCCAAAGTGTCAATAAAAGTCTGAATAGTTGCCTGATCCATCACATTGCCACGAGTCAGTGCCTTGAGTTTTTCATAAGGTTCTTCGATGCCATAGCGACGCATAACTGTCTGAATAGGTTCTGCCAGTACTTCCCAGCTGTTATCCAGATCCGCTGCAAGCTTAACGTCATTGAGCTGCAACTTACTCATACCCTTAGTCAGTGAGGCGTAAGCAATCATTGAATAGCCAAGGCCAACGCCCATATTGCGCAGCACAGTGGAATCGGTGAGGTCACGCTGCCAGCGCGAGATAGGCAGTTTGGCGGCTAGATGACTGTAGAGCGCATTGGCTATACCCATATTGCCTTCAGCGTTCTCGAAGTCGATAGGATTTACTTTGTGGGGCATGGTCGAGGAACCCACTTCACCGGCGATGGTTTTTTGCTTGAAGTAGCCGAGCGAAATATAGCCCCAGATATCCCGCGCATAATCGATCAGGATAGTGTTCGAGCGAGCCAGCCCGTCAAACAGCTCAGCCATATAGTCATGGGGCTCAATCTGAGTGGTGTAGGGGTTGTAGTCGAGACCTAGCTGCTCAATAAAGTCTTGGGCAACCGCCTGCCAGTCAATTTCTGGGTAGGCTGACAGGTGAGCGTTGTAGTTGCCCACTGCGCCGTTTATTTTGCCAAGCATGGGCACCGCTTTAATCTGTGCAATCTGCCGCTCTAATCGATAGGCCACATTGGCCATCTCTTTACCCACAGTGGTGGGAGAGGCAGTCTGACCGTGAGTGCGAGCGAGCATCGCGGCATCCGCATAGTCGCGGCCCATAGCCGCTAGTTGCTGATGAATCTCTTGCAGGGCTGGCAGCACTATATTGTCGCGGCCTTCTTTAAGCATCAGTGCATGAGACAGATTATTAATATCTTCTGAGGTACAGGCGAAGTGGACAAATTCGCTGACCGCATTGAGCTCAGCATTATCGGCAATGGTTTCTTTAATCAGGTATTCCACGGCTTTAACGTCGTGATTTGTGGTGCGCTCAATTTCCTTAATGCGCAGCGCCTGCTCAAGGGTGAAATCATTCACCAGCTGTTCTAACAGGCTATTGGCTGCAGCAGAAAAAGGTGCCACCTCAGGAATAGCTGGATGCTGCGAAAGATGCTGCAACCAGCGCACCTCAACTATGACACGGTAGCGAATCAAACCATATTCACTGAATACATTGCGCAGTGAATCAGTTTTGCCGCTGTAGCGGCCATCGATAGGGGAAACAGCGGTCAGAGAAGAGAGCGGGATACTGGTCATTAAAAGTCCAAATAGAGTCGTTAAATAAGCCGCGTATAATAGCGGAATCAATGTTCAATTTCAGATTATTTGCGCCCCAGTGACCCTGGGGCAGAGATCGAGATCGAGATCGAGAGAGACTAGTTTTTCAATGCTCGGATCAAGGCTTGGCGATAGACCACCAAGTGGTAGCGTTTGCCGCCTAATTGACGCCACAGAAAGGCACTTCTCACCGCAGCAAACAGCAGGCAGCGGATACGCTCGGCAACACCGGGCTGCTGCAGATAGCTAGGATTTCCCTTTACCTGAATACGCTGACGCAATGTGCTGATTGTCTGTTGGTAGAGGGAGGCAATATTGGCGAAGACATTATCGTGAATCACCGAGAAGTGCTCAGCCTGACGGGCGGCGTTATCTATGCCCTCGGCAATGTTTTTTAACATTACTGGGCGGCTGTTCAACTGCCGTTCAATACTTAACACCGCAATGCCATAAACCAAGGTGCTCGATTTAAAAAGCTCAGTATCCTTTTGCTCTCCGAGTAGCACTGTCATGGCATCGACGCCAGTTTCAAGACTCTCTTCTGAACCGTAAAGATCCTCTATGGACTCAGGATCCTGATTGAGCAGGGCGCTAATACAGACTTTCATCTCTTCAGTTGAGGCTTCACCGGTATTAGCCAGCTGGTCAACTAAATGGCAGGCTTGAAACACCGCGGCTAAGGCCATGGCCTGATCATGGGTCGGCTTAGCAAACATCAGTTGCTGCCATTTGCCCATTCCATGTTGCCTCAATAGTGCCGCCACCAAGACAGTGATCACCCTGATAGAACACAACTGATTGACCCGGGGTTATAGCACGCTGTGGCTCATCAAACTGCACTTCACAGCCGGTGGCTGTGGGTGTCACCAAACACTTTTGATCGGGCTGACGATAGCGCGCTTTGGCCATGCAGGAGAAGGTCGAAGTAGGGCTGCCATTAATCCAATTGATTCCCTCGGCCCGCAGCTGATCGGTAAACAGCAGCGGATGTTGAGCTCCTTGGCCGACGATTAAGCGATTATTGGTTAGATCCTTTTGCAGCGTAAACCATGGCTCATCAGGGCTATTTTTTACGCCACCAATGCCCAAACCCTGACGCTGACCGATGGTATAAAACATCAAACCCTGATGCTCTCCAATAACAACACCTTCTGACGTCACCATCTCACCTGGCTGGGCCGGAATATATTGCTCAAGGAAATCTTTAAAGCGGCGCTCACCGATAAAGCAGATACCGGTACTGTCCTTTTTTGTCGAGGTAACAAAACCATGCTCTTCGGCAATACGGCGCACCTCAGGCTTTTCCAGTTCACCAACCGGAAACAAGGATTTGGCAAAGGCGCTCTGTTCCACTGCATGTAAAAAATAACTTTGATCCTTATTGCCATCCAGCCCTTTCAATAGCTGAGTCTGACCATCGACCTCAGCCAGCCGAGTGTAGTGACCTGTGGCTATGGCATCGGCCCCGAGAATCTGGGCGTAGTCGAGAAATACCTTAAATTTGATTTCCCGATTACAGAGGATATCGGGGTTGGGCGTGCGACCAGCGCGGTATTCATCGAGAAAGTGCTCGAAGACATTGTCCCAGTAATCCGCTGCAAAATTGGCCGTGTGCAGCGTAATACCAAGCTTGTCGCATACCTGCTGGGCATCTGCCAAATCGGCTTTAGCAGTGCAGTACTCCGTTTCGTCGTCTTCATCCCAGTTCTTCATAAACAGGCCCTCAACGACGTAACCCTGCTCAATTAAGAGCAGCGCAGCAACGGAGGAATCGACGCCACCAGACATGCCAACTATGACTTTTTTTACTTTGCTCATGATTTACCACGTGAATAACTGAAGAGATACTCTAAACCGCTGCTAACTAGCTCCAACTAACTGGTGCACACTATAAAGTGTTGCGAAATATTTCCATAGGAAAAATACGCTGAGCCAAATAATCGTCGAGGCAGCTGATCACCCCGGGACTACGAAGCTGCTGGAGATTCTGTTGGATCTCCTCATAGCTCATCCACAGCGCGAAATCTATATCCGGGTCGAGCCTGGCGTCGGCATCGAACTCCACCGGCTCAGCGGCAAAGGCCAGGCGATAGTAGGTGATACCGCTGGTCTCATTAAAAGAGGTTAAGAAACCGAGAAAGCCCGTGAGCTCAACAATCCAGCCAGTCTCTTCAAAGGTTTCACGGATGGCGGCTGCCTGTATATCTTCGCCGGGCTCCACATGGCCAGCTGGCTGATTGATTACCTGACGACCAAACTTGGTCTCTTTGACCATTAGAAACTGTCCATCGCGCTCGACTATGGTGGCCACGGTGAGATGTATTTTATTGGGCATGTCTAGGATCTCCGTTTTGGCGATGGCGTTTTAACTATAGCTGTTTTATTAGAGGGCTGTTTTGTTAGGGGGCTGTTTTACTAGGAGCTCTTTTACTTGGAACCCGTTTTTTAGCATGCCTCTTAAATCCTGATTTTTTAGCTTCCGGCATATCAACAGTTTCAATGCGATACTCTCCTGGAAGGATATCTGTGACTTTCCAGTCGCCAATGGCAGCCCGAACTAGGCGCAGAGTCGGCAAACCCACTGCGGCAGTCATGCGCCTGACTTGCCGATTGCGACCCTCGTTAATAGTCAATTCGATCCAGCTATCAGGGACAGTCTGCCTTTCTCTGATCGGCGGAACTCTCGGCCACAGGTTGGGCGCTTCCATAAGCCTGCAAGTTACCGCTGAGGCGGGGCCATCTTTAAGAGCGACGCCCTGCATTAGCTCAAGGCAATGGGCCTGAGTCGCTGTGCCCTCAACCTGAGCCCAATAGGTTTTATTGAGCTTGTATTTTGGACTGCTAATCTGTGCCTGTAGCTGCCCATCATCGGTTAATAGCAGCAGGCCCTCGGAGTCATAATCCAGCCGTCCAGCAGGGTAGATTCCTTTAATGGGAATAAACTCAGACAGGGTTTTTCTTGCCTCGGAGTCGGTAAATTGGCTCAGCACTTGAAAGGGTTTATTGAAGAGGAGTAGGTTCGACACAGGTTTCTCTAATTTTTTCCTATTGTAAATGAAACAGGGTTACAAAAAATGGGCGAAATGATGTTAAAATGCGCCGAATTGGTAAATCTTTTACAAATAACATTAACCCCGCGGAGACAACAATGGGATATCAGCATATCCAGATACCCGAATCTGGTAAAAAAATAACAGTAAATTCAGACTTTTCACTCAACGTTCCAAACAATCCTATTGTGCCCTTTATCGAAGGCGATGGCATTGGCGTAGACATTACTCCGGTAATGATCAAAGTTATCGACGCGTCGATTAAGAAAGCCTATGCCGGTGAGCGCAAGATCTCTTGGATGGAAGTGTTCTGTGGTGAGAAAGCCGCTGAACTTTACGAAGGTGACTGGTTCCCAGCTGAAACATTAGAGGCTGTTAAAGAATTTGCCGTCTCCATCAAAGGACCATTGACTACACCTGTAGGCGGCGGTTTCCGATCATTGAACGTTGCTCTGCGCCAAGAGTTGGACCTGTTTGTTTGCCAGCGTCCAGTGCGTTGGTTCCAAGGTGTTCCCTCCCCAGTTAAGCAGCCTAACAAAGTTGATATGTGCATCTTCCGTGAGAACTCCGAAGACATTTACGCAGGTATCGAGTGGAAGGCCGGCAGTGAAGAAGCTACTAAGGTAATCAAATTCCTTCAGGAAGAGATGAGCGTCACCAAGATTCGCTTTGATGAGAACTGTGGTATCGGCGTTAAGCCAGTATCAGAGCAGGGCACCAAGCGCCTGGTCTCTAAAGCAATTCAGTACGCCATAGATCAAAACAAGCCATCTGTGACTATTGTTCACAAGGGCAATATCATGAAGTTTACCGAAGGTGCATTCTGCGATTGGGGCTACGAAGTGGCTCGCGAGCAGTTCGATGCGAAGCCTCTGGACGGCGGCCCATGGCACGTAGTTAAGAATCCCAACACTGGTGAAGACATTGTTATTAAAGATGTTATTGCCGATGCCATGTTGCAGCAGATTATCCTGCGTCCTGACGAGTACAGTGTGATTGCCACGCTGAACCTGAATGGCGACTACATCTCTGATGCACTGGCCGCTCAGGTTGGTGGTATAGGTATTGCTCCAGGCGCCAACCTGTCTGACGACGTAGCGATCTTTGAAGCGACTCACGGTACTGCGCCTAAGTATGCTGGCCAAGACAAGGTTAACCCTGGCTCACTGATTCTCTCAGCTGAGATGATGCTGCGTCATATGGGTTGGGGCGAAGCTGCTGATCTAGTGATCAAAGGTATTGAGGGCGCAATCTCTGAAAAGAAAGTCACTTATGATTTCGAACGACTGATGGACGATGCAACATTGATGTCTTGTTCAGAGTTTGGCGATGTGATGATCGAAAACATGTAATTGTTCTTTAGACTAGTTTAGATCCAGAAAAACCGGCCTCACAGCCGGTTTTTTTATAGCTCTGAACTAATACAACTAATCTCTCAAATAATAATCAAGAGATTAGCCCAGACACTTAGGTTTCTGGCGTATCACTATCGTCTTGGGGTTGTGGCACCTCACCTGGGACTATATTAATTGCGTGGCGACCGTTTTTTCCATGCTCCACATCATAAGTGACACGCTGAAAACATTTGAGGGTCTTATATCCCTCCATAATAATGTTCTGATGATGAGCAAATAGCTCTCGTTCACCGTTGTCGGGCTCTATAAAACCGAACCCTCGGTCGTTGCTAAACCATTTAACTCTACCTGAATCTGCCATGCTCTTTGTCTCTCCATATTTTACTTTCCCATTCCGTTGTAAAAAGACAAGATGTTACAAGCTGCGCCCACTTTAATTAGTTGAATATCCCTGTCAAGACCGCTCATCGTTTAGCAGAGCCAGCAATCTGATGTAAGATGAAATACGTAACCTAATGTAAACCAATTGGCAAAAATTGTATGAGTGACGAAAAAAACTCCCCTTCTTGGCAACATGAGAGTAATACTGTGGTCGAAGCAGAGAGACCAAAGCTAAAGAAGCCATCAATGTTCAAAGTAGTACTGTTAAACGACGACTATACGCCGATGGAATTTGTCGTCGAACTACTGGAAAAGTTTTTCTCAAAGACGCGCGAGAATGCTACGCGCATCATGCTAAGTATTCATACCGACGGAAAGGGCGTCTGTGGCATCTATACTAAAGATGTAGCAGAGACGAAAGCGGGCACAGTTAATCAGTATTCGAGGGACCACCAGCACCCGCTTTTATGTGAAGTAGAACCCTGTAACGATGAAGAAGAGTAAAGACTATGCTAAGTAGAGAACTGGAAGTTACCCTCAATCTGGCATTCAAGAGCGCCAGAGACAAACGTCATGAATTTATGACTGTCGAACATCTGCTACTTGCACTGCTGGATGATGCCTCGGCGTCAAGTGTGCTCAAGGCCTGCGGCGCTGATGTCAGCGTGCTGCGGCAAGATCTAATAGAGTTTGTCGACTCCACTACACCGATTATCTCCGACATTCAGCTTGAGCAAGAAACCCAGCCCACCCACGGATTCCAGCGCGTGCTGCAGCGTGCGGTATTCCAAGTTAACTCGGCCAACCACAGCGAAGTTGTGGGAGCCAATGTGATTGTTGCGATCTTTAGTGAGCAGGAGAGTCAGGCCGTCTACTTTTTGCGCCTGCAAAATATTGCCCGCATTGATGTGGTCAACTACATCTCCCACGGTATTTCGAAATACGTAGATCAACCTGAGAACAACAGTGAAGAGTCCACCAGCAGCACAGAGTCTGCCACTGCGTCTGACTCTCAGGAAGAGAGCCTACTCAGTCAATTTACCACCAACCTCAACGAACAGGCGACCCTTGGTCATATTGATCCCCTGATTGGACGGGCCGCAGAGGTTGAGCGTGTCAGTCAAATATTGGTTAGACGGCGCAAGAACAACCCGCTTTTAGTGGGTGAGTCTGGGGTAGGTAAAACTGCCATCGCTGAAGGTCTGGCAAAACTGATCATCGAAGATGCTGTGCCCGAGCCCTTAAAGGGCAGTGTGGTCTACTCATTAGATATGGGTGGCTTGCTCGCTGGCACCAAGTACCGCGGCGATTTCGAAAAGCGTCTCAAGGGCATTATTGCCGAATTGGGTGAGCGCGACGGTTCGATTCTATTTATCGATGAGATCCACACCATTATTGGTGCAGGTGCCGCATCCGGCGGCGTTATGGATGCGTCCAACCTTCTCAAGCCACTGCTTTCATCAGGCAAGTTGCGCTGCTTTGGCTCGACCACCTACCAGGAGTACCGCGGTATCTTTGAGAAAGATCAAGCTCTGTCGCGACGTTTCCAAAAGATTGACGTTGAGGAGCCGTCAGTGGATGAGACCTATCAGATCCTCAAAGGGCTCAAATCACGCTTTGAAGAGCACCACGATTTAAAATTTAGTAATCCTGCATTAAAAGTGGCTGCAGAACTGGCTGCCAAACATATCAATGATCGCTTTTTGCCGGACAAGGCCATAGATGTGATCGACGAAGCCGGTGCCTACCAGCGCCTGCAGCCTGCCAGCAAGCGTAAAAAGACCGTCGGTGTCAGCGATATCGAAATGGTGATCTCGAAGATCGCCCGTATTCCGGCCAAGAGTGTTTCCAGCTCCGATAAAGAGCAGCTCAAAGGTCTATCTGAGAAGCTGAAGATGGTTGTATTTGGTCAGGATCCGGCAATCGATGTATTGACCACCTCAATCAAAATGGCTCGAGCTGGATTGCGTGAGGGAACTAAACCCATTGGTAGCTTCCTGTTTGCCGGTCCCACTGGCGTAGGTAAAACTGAAGTCAGCCGCCAGCTAGCTAATATCTTGGGCGTCAATCTGATGCGCTTTGATATGTCCGAGTATATGGAGCGTCACACCGTGTCACGACTGATCGGTGCGCCTCCAGGCTATGTTGGTTATGATCAGGGCGGATTGCTCACCGATGCAGTCAACAAGCACCCGCATTCAATCGTGCTTTTGGACGAAGTGGAAAAGGCCCACCCAGATGTCTTTAACCTGTTACTTCAGGTTATGGATCACGGTACGCTCACTGACAACAATGGCCGCAAAGCGGATTTCCGCAATGTGATTATCATTATGACCACCAATGCCGGTGCTGAATTAATGAGCCGCTCTTCAATGGGCTTTGCCCAGCAGGACCACCGCACTGACGGTATGGAAGCGATCAAGAAGATGTTTACCCCGGAATTCCGCAACCGCCTCGATAGCATTGTGCAGTTTGCTGAGTTGTCTATGGATGTGATTACCACCGTGGTGGACAAGTTCTTGGTGCAGCTACAGTCGCAGTTGGACAGTAAAAAGGTCTTCCTCGATATAGATAGTGATTCTCGGGAATGGTTAGCGGTAAATGGTTACGATGCCAAGATGGGCGCGCGACCAATGGACCGGTTGCTGCAAGAGAAGATTAAAAAGCCACTGGCCGAAGCGGTATTGTTTGGCAGCTTATCGGAGAAGGGCGGTACCGCATATGTGCGGGTCGAAAATGGCGACTTGGTTGTACACACTGAGGAAGAACTGGCTACCAGTGAGTAGATCGCAGGGAGTAAAACCGATCTGGTAAATCCCAGCCAGCAAAAAACCGTCCTATGAAGCTCATGGGACGGTTTTTTTATTCACCAAACAATCTGTGGAGGTCTGAACTTATCGCTCTCTAAAGGTAATACGGCCTTTAGTTAGGTCATAGGGAGTCATCTCAACCTTAACCTTGTCACCCGTTAGAATACGAATGTAGTGCTTGCGCATCTTTCCAGAGATGTGGGCAATGATAACGTGATCATTTTCCAACTTAACTCGAAAAGTCGTGTTCGGCAGAGTGTCGATGACCTCGCCTTCAAATTCAATGTGATCTTCTTTCGCCATAAGCTTAATATAGTGCCCGTCAAATGAGATTGTTTTAAAACCAATGTTAGGGGGACAACTTGCTTATTCGCCAAGCGGAACCCCAAAAAGCGCGGCAAGTTTGCCTTAAAACGCCCCGCATAGCAAAGTCATTCGGCCAATTGCCAGCTATTTTGTCGGTACAGCTCAATGGGGCGATAATTGGTCTTGTAATTCATCTTGTCACAGCCGGAAATCCAATAGCCCAAATAGAGATGTTCAAGGCCGAGGCGCTGAGCCAAATCGATTTGCACAAGGATCGCCAACACCCCGAGACCGCGCTCCGAGAAGGCCGGGTCAAAGTAGGTATAGATAGCCGACAGCCCATTGTGAATAACATCGATAACGGCACAGCCGATTAGCTGATCGCCCAATCTAAACTCCAGAAACTGCGTGCACTCCCAGGCATTGCCAAGAAAATCTTCAAACTGACGTCGCGAGGGTGGATACATGTCTCCATCGCTGTGGCGCTGCTCTATATAGCGGGCATAGATCGGAAAGTGCTCACCGATATTAATCGAGTCCAGCTGCTCGACCATAATATCGTCGTTCTTTTTCCAGCAGCGTTTCTGGGCGCGACTCCACTTAAAATTGTCCACTGGCACGCGGGCGGGAATACAGGCATTGCAACCGGAACATTTGGGCGCATAGAGATAAGGGCCACTGCGGCGAAAGCCAAGGGTCGTCATGCGCGAATAGAGTTCCACATCTATGTGCATATCTGGATCCACAAACGCAGTGGTCGATTGGCGCTCAGGCAGGTAGCTGCAGTCATGGGCTTCGGTCAAGCAGAGCTTGATCATACCTATATCTGGCGAAATATCGCGGGTCATATGGGGCTACCTGATTAATGGATTATTGATCGACAATAGCAACAAGAGTAGTTCAGCGACCAAGGATACTCAATGCGATTTTTCCACCGACCCGATCACCAATTGAACTCTAATCTAGCTGGCTGCTCCCCAGAGCTGGGTAGGGGCCAACTTATAGCCTTATCTCGGCCCCTGGTGAGCTGCTGAATAAAAATGCTGCGATCCATACTCAGGGCACCGAGACTGACCAGATGAGGATTGACCAGCTGACAGTCAATCAGCTGCAAGCCGGCTTCTAGGCCCCAGCGACAGAGGTGAGCCATAGCAATTTTTGAGGCGCTGGCGCGGCGACTAAACATTGATTCACCACAAAAAATGCTGCCCACCGCAACACCGTAGAGACCGCCAATCAATTCATCATCCTGCCAAACCTCAAGAGAATAGGCCTGCCCCTGATCATGCAGTTCTGTATAGGCCGTCATCATCTGCTCAGTTATCCAGGTGCCACCGTCGTCATCGCGGGGTTCACTGCAAGCCTGAATAACATCATTAAAGGCGCCATTAACCGTCACCCGATAATCATTGCGACGCAGGGTCTTACGTAGGCTTTTAGAACAGTGTAGATCTGAGGGTGATAGCACACAGCGGGTTGCAGGGCTCCACCAGAGAATGGGGTCATCATCTTGATACCAGGGAAAGATACCGGATCTATAAGCGTTAAGCAGGGTTTGCGGCTGCAAATTACCCCCGACGGCAAGCAGGCCGTCGGGTTCGGTTAAAGCGCCGCTGGGATCGGGAAAGCGCGGATTATCCTGATCTAGCAGAGGTATCTGCACAGGCAGACTCCAGAATGACTATGTATTTACTGATCCAGAAAACGCTCCGCGTCCAGCGCCGCCATACAGCCACTACCAGCGGAAGTCACCGCTTGACGATAGACATGATCGGCCACATCACCTGCAGCAAATACTCCTGGCACACTGGTTTCAGTGGCATTGCCGGCCATGCCGCCAGCTATGGTTAAGTAGCCATCTTTCATGTCCAACTTATCGGCGAAGATATCGGTATTCGGCTTATGACCAATGGCAATAAACACACCGTCGACACTGAGGTCTTTAGTGGCGCCATCAGCTGTGCTCTTAATGCGCACGCCAGTAACACCTGCGTCATCACCCAGCACTTCATCGAGATTATGGCTCCACTCAATAGTGATATTGCCATTCTTCTCTTTCTCGAAGAGTTTGTCCTGAAGCATCTTCTCAGCGCGCAACTCATCGCGACGGTGAATCAAGGTCACTTCACTGCAAATATTTGACAGGTAGAGCGCTTCTTCGACAGCGGTATTACCGCCACCAAGGACCGCGACTGGCTTATTACGATAGAAGAAACCATCACAGGTAGCGCAGGCACTGACACCTTTGCCCATAAAGGCTTCCTCAGAAGGAAGACCTAAATACTGTGCCGAGGCACCAGTGGCAATAATCAGCGAATCGCAGCTGTAGTTGCTAGAACCTTTGAGGCGGAAAGGGCGCTCATCGAGAACCACCTCATCTATATGATCAAAAATCGTTTTGGTATCAAAGCGTTCCGCGTGCTTTTGCATGCGCTCCATCAACTCTGGACCCTGAACGCCATCCGCGTCTCCAGGCCAGTTATCCACATCGGTGGTAGTGGTCAACTGACCACCTTGCTGAATGCCAGTGATAACAACTGGGCTCAGGTTGGCCCTTGCGGCATAAACTGCAGCAGTCCAGCCAGCAGGGCCAGAACCTAAAATAATCAGTGGATAATGTTGTGTCTCAGACATGGTTGCTCTCTAGTAAAAGGGTTAAAAAAGTTAACAGGGCTTGGTTGCAGCAGCGTTATATCAGTATTACTGAATTTAGTGCGCCATCATAATCAATCCCATGGCGCGGACAAATAAGTTTTTACACTATCTTCAAGAAACATCCACCATCTTGCCGATTGAATTCATTGCCGAACTGGGCGATTAAGCGCCGCTGAAACATAGCATTTAATTCTCAACGGGCTACAATTGGTCCTGCATTAACATACAGGGAATCACCCGTTGAGCACAGATAAGCGAAAGCCCCGCAACCCAGCACCAGCCGAACCCAGCTATAACGAAACCCGTGGCAAGCGATTGCTCGCCGAGGGCGCGCTAATAGGATGGATTGCTCTCTGCTCAATACTACTGTTGGCCCTGCTCAGCTACTCCTCAGATGACCCAGGCTGGTCGCACACCGGCGTTCGCGGCGATCTCAACAATGCCGTAGGCCTAGCGGGAGCCTGGATTGCGGATATCTTCTTTGCCCTGTTTGGGGTAATGGCCTTCCTGTTTCCCGCACTGCTTGCAGTCCGTGCCATACAAATACTGCGCACCTATATACTCCGTGAGGCAGATGCCTTTGACTCGGTCACCTTTACCCTCCGTGTAATCGGTTTTATTCTGGTGATGATCAGCGCCACTTCACTGGCCAACATTCAATATGCAGAAGTGCACAACAGCTATCCCTTTGGCGTCGGCGGCATACTCGGCAATAAGATCGGCGAAGCCACCATGGCAGTATTTAGCTATGTTGGCAGCACCTTGATCCTGCTGTCGCTGTTCCTCTTCGGACTCACCGTATTTGTCGATATCTCTTGGATCTCCCTGATTGATCGCCTAGGTCTGGCAGCAATGGATCTCTACGACCGAACGCGCAGCAAACTTGCCGCGATGAAAATTGCCCGCGCGGAAAAAGCCAAGTCCCGCGAAGCAGTTCTGGAGCGACAGGCCAAAGTCGAAGTCGAAACCAAAATGCAAAAGCTGCGCACACCGCCAACCATTCAGGCCCCCAAGGCCAAGCCAGTGGTCAGCAAGCGCATTGAGCGTGAAAAGCAGCAGACACTGTTTGGCGACGCCGAAGTGGTTGGGTCACTGCCACCAATAAATCTGCTCGATCCAGCCGATAATAATACCAACAGCGGTTACTCCGCCGAATCTCTCGAGCACCTATCGCGCCTGCTGGAGCACAAACTCCTCGATTTCGGCATCAAAGCCGATGTCGTCGAAGTATTGCCAGGCCCAGTAGTCACCCGCTTTGAAATCCAGCCCGCCGCCGGCATCAAAGTGAGTCGCATCAGCGGATTAGCCAAAGATTTGGCTCGCTCAATGGCCGTAATCAGCGTCCGCGTGGTAGAAGTGATTCCCGGCAAGTCGGTAGTGGGTATAGAAATTCCCAATGAAAAGCGCGAAATGGTGCGCCTCAGCGAAGTGCTCTCATCTGAAGCCTACGACCGCTCAAGCTCCCCAGTGACATTAGCTCTGGGTCATGACATTGCCGGCATACCCATAGTTGCCGATCTCGGCCGTATGCCCCACCTCTTAGTAGCGGGAACCACGGGTTCCGGTAAGTCCGTAGGCATTAACACCATGCTTCTGAGCCTGCTGTTTAAAGCCTCACCAGAAGAAGTTAAATTAATTCTTATCGATCCAAAGATGCTTGAGCTATCGGTTTACGATGGTATTCCGCACCTTCTGACACCGGTGATCACCGATATGAAAGATGCCGCCAGTGGCCTGCGCTGGTGTGTTGGCGAAATGGAACGGCGCTACAAACTGATGGCTGCACTGGGTGTGCGAAATCTGGCTGGTTACAACCGCAAAATCGAAGACGCCATTAAAGCCGGCGAGCCCATAACCGATCCCCTCTGGACATTTAACCCAGATGAGATGGGCTGGGATGCCACCCAAGAGGCACCCGAAGCACCAACCTTGGAAACATTGCCTTATATAGTGGTAGTGATCGACGAATTCGCCGATATGATGATGATCGTAGGCAAAAAGGTCGAGCAGCTCATCGCTCGAATCGCCCAAAAGGCAAGGGCAGCAGGTATTCACTTAATACTCGCCACTCAGCGCCCGTCAGTCGACGTTATCACCGGCCTGATCAAAGCCAACGTACCCACCAGAATCGCCTTCCAAGTCTCCTCAAAGATCGACTCAAGAACCATTCTTGACCAAGGTGGCGCAGAACAATTACTCGGCAATGGCGATATGCTTTATCTACCGCCGGGAACCAGCGTGCCTGAGCGGATACATGGCTGTTTTGTCGACGACCATGAAGTGCACAAAGTGGTCGCCGACTGGAAACGTCGCGGCGAACCCAACTACCTCAACGAGATTACCGACGAAGCTGCAGTTTCCTCTATCGCCGTTCCCGGCTATAGCAGCGGCGAAGAGGGTGAAGAGGACCCAGAATCTGACCCACTGTATGACGAAGCCGTAGCCTTTGTACTGGAGAGCCGCAAAGCCTCTATTTCATCTGTACAGCGCAAGTTAAGAGTAGGGTATAACCGCGCCGCGCGCTTGATCGAACAGATGGAGGTGGCCGGTGTGGTGAGCCCTATGAGTAGCAATGGTAGCCGTGACATACTTTCGCAGAGTGGGCGTTGAT
>JAFMBU010000134.1 GCA_017858295.1 Porticoccaceae bacterium
CAATTGTGCCCACGTTTAGGTGGGGCTTATTACGTTCAAACTTCTCTTTAGCCATGACGAGCTCTCCTCATTCGGGCTCAGTACTCAAACACAAAAAACTCCTCGAGATACAACCCTCGAGGAACAATGGAGCTCATAACCGGATTTGAACCGGTGACCTCTTCCTTACCAAGGAAGTGCTCTACCGACTGAGCTATATGAGCATTATCTTTCTCTGCCGGCAGTATTTGGAGCGGGTAGCGGGAATCGAACCCGCCTATTCAGCTTGGAAGGCTGACGTTCTACCAATGAACTATACCCGCCTATCGCCGCTACCTATCGAGCCTCAACCCTGCCGGGCATCCAACAACTTTTTAGCGGCTGCCACGGGCAGCTATCTAAAAATGTTACCAAGCCACACTATATGCCCTGATAACTTACAAACGGTCTCATCACTCTACGAAGCCGCTCTTCGCATAACACACCAACAATTTGTGTGCCTTACATCAACTTGGTGCAGGGGGGTGGATTCGAACCACCGAAGCTTTCGCGTCAGATTTACAGTCTGATCCCTTTGGCCGCTCGGGAATCCCGCCCTTATAGCTAAACAGTTACTCTTTTTACTGCGCTTTCACCTTCACAGAGGCGATTTAATCTGGGCATCTTGCCAACATGTCTCCGTGCCAGCTTGCTAACAGCAGTCAAATACTGACTTTTTGGCACTATAAATCGTCAAAATACCTTTAAAAAGGCCGTTAACTTTCTTTTCGCAGCACAATATTGTTAACAATATTAATACCTTAGCTAAAGAAATGGAGCTGGCGAGAGGAGTCGAACCCCCGACCGGCTGATTACAAGTCAGCTGCTCTACCAACTGAGCTACGCCAGCATCACAATAACGGAGCGCGATTCTAGTGAAACTTAAGCCCAGAAGCAACCTCCATGCAGTCTTCTAGGTATCTTTTTTTCGTTTCAAATTGACGCCAGGATTTCAGCGGGACAAAGGGGATTTCGGAGGTAGGGATAGACAACCAAAATTCAGCTGACGAGTATTCCAATATAAGCCCTTCGCCGCCAGGTGAATCCGACAATAAAGCAGAGCGCGCAGCTGCCGCTAGCTGCCTATCAGCAAAGGGCCCTAAAACATCACATAACTCCTTTGGTGTGTCTTCAGCGGCTTCGGGATTGGAGGTGGCCACTAAGGAGGCAAGGCCTTCATCAGACAGCTCGGTCAGCAGAATAAGACTTTTTGATTCAGCCACCGGCCGCGACTCATACTCTTTATAGGGTAACGTGGAATTATCGATACTCGACGATGCAGGCACATTGCTCATCATTAAATAGCCGAGCAAATTAATTAACAGCACCATAGCCAGCAGCGATCTCACTTGGCGCCACCTAAATCGAACCTGACCCCCTCCACAGCAAGGCCGTCGAGGACCAAGTCTGCGTAAAAGTCTGCCTGAGCGCTTAACTGTACCTTCAATAACATGGCATCGCCTCCAGTAATGACAAGGTCGGCATCATGCTCTGCAGCCAAGCGCTCAATTAACGTCACCAGCATAAGAGTGCAACCTCTAGCGACGGCCTCGTCAGTAGAGGTGGCGGGGTTATAGATGTTACCAGAGCAGGCGAGTTGCTCTACCTTTACCTGGTCGGTGCCCTTCCATAAGGAGTCTTGCAAAAGCCTAATGCCCGGCACTATATAGCCCCCCTGATGCACGCCATCACCAGTAATCAGATCAATGGTTACTGCGCTACCCGCATCCACTACAACTGAGCTTCGCCCAGTCTTTTGAAACACCGCCAATACCGCCAGCCAGCGATCAACGCCCAGCTTTGCCGGCACTGAATAGCCGCAGCTCACGACACCAACCTGAGCACTGACCTTGGCAACATTCAAATCAATATCGAACTGCTCGCGCAACTGCTTGGATAGATTGCTAATTATGGTATCGCCAGCAACCGTTGAGAGCTGCGCCAGCCGCAGCCCAGTGACGCCCAACAGCTTTAGCGGCTCGCCGGCCAAGACGGATGCGGTTAGTTGATGACCTTGATGAATAACCTTTGAGCCATTGAGAACACGCCACTTTATTCGTGTATTGCCCGCGTCGATTTGTAAGATCATTCAACCAGCCTCAGACTTAGTTCTCCGCCGATAAAGCTTTCAATCTTTCCGTTGTCTAGCTCTAGGCGCAAGGCGCCATTGGCATCGACACCTCTGACTACCCCTGCTATGGATTGCTTGGGCGTACTTATTGCTGCGGCTTGACCACAGAAGGCGTCTGCCGCTTGCCATTCATCACGATAGGCAGCAAAACCCTGGGATTGAAAGGTACTGAGCAGGGGCAGGATTTCTGATATGAGTGCCGCGGCAAGTTGGTTTCTAGCCGGCAGTACGGAATCTGCCCCCGTCGCCTGCTGACTCTGCAGTTCTGTAGTGACATCGGTCCATTCCTGATCGATTGCGTCAGCTTGGGACGCCGGCATAGAGACATTTAGCCCAACACCTACAATAACACTGCAATGGCCAGCTGGATCGCCAATCATTTCCAGCAGAATGCCGCCCAACTTCTTTCGTTCAACGTAGATATCATTCGGCCATTTCAACTTCACCCCTTGAACTCCATGCGCCGTTAAGGCGCGCTTCACCGCAACACCTATAGCCAGGCTCAGACCCTCAAGAGCTTGGGCACCCTGCTCAAAGTCCCAGACTATGGACAGGTAAATATTAGCTGCGAATGGGCTGACCCAGTTTTTCCCGCGGCGTCCACGGCCGGCAGTCTGCTGCTCCGCAAGGATCACAGATCCAGAAGCCGAGTTTTTTTCAGCCAATTCCCGAGCATAGGTATTGGTGGAATCTATGGTTTGGAAAATATTGATATTGGATAGGTGAGGGTTGGCCTCAGCAGACAGCGCTCCCGTGACTACCGACTCTTCAAGTAGATCCACGCCCCCCACAATTCGGTAACCTGTACCTTTGGTGGTCTCGATTACTAAGCCTAGGGTTTCAAGCTTTTGCAGATGCTTCCATACAGCCGTGCGGCTGCAACCCACTTTCTCACCTAGAGCCTCACCGGAATGGAATGCACCGTCCTTGAGAATATCTAGAATTTTGCTTTGCGTATCAGACACAGTAATCGCCCACGAGGTTAATAAGGAAGGTTGAGCCACATAAAGCGGCCACCCAGTAGTAACAGCAGAATGCCAAAAAGCTTCTGTAGCATGGCCGCATTGGTTCGATGTGCAAGCAGAGCGCCCAGCCTGGCGCAGGGTGTACTAATGATAACTATCCCAAGCCAAGCCGGAATAAATATATAGCCGAAGGTGGCGTCTGGCAAATGCGCTGCAGGAATCGTCGCACTGGCATAAACCAATGTTGCAGCTAGCGCTATGGGAAACCCGCAAGCCGCGGCAGAACCAACAGCATGGTGAATTTTAATTCCCCGAAATGTTAGGAATGGAGTAGTCAGTGAGCCACCTCCTATACCAAAGAGTGTCGACAGTGAGCCAATAGCCGTTCCCGCTACACTCAACAGCAGCGGTTTTGGAGAAGACACTTCGCCGGGAATGGGCCTAAAAACTAGCAGTTGCAATGCAACCACCATCAAAAAACCACCGAACAACAGCTGCAGTAAAGTACCTTTTAGCAATAGCGCCAAAGACCCCCCGAGAAAGGCACCAAGCAAGATACCTGGAGTAATGTATTTCACAAGATCCCAACGGATCGAAGACTTACTATGGTGTGTATAAATTGAGGGGATCGAGGTCACTAAAATAGTGGCAAGGGAAGTGGCAATGGCCATGTGAGTCGATATCTCTGGGGCCATGCCCTGCAATTCAAAAGACACAATTAGAATAGGAACAATAACAACACCGCCACCTAGACCAAATAGGCCGCTGATAAGACCAGCAACGGCACCCAAGCCAAGATATAGTAAGTAATCCATTTTCATGCTCGTGAAAAGTTAAGGGCACTTGAAGAATTGGAGCTTACCCGATTATTGAGTGGCCGCAAGGATAAAAAGTCGCTAGACCACTACAAATATAGCTGCGACGCCTACTCAGCATTCGCATTCACAGACTCGGGCAAGAGCCAGCTCTTCCTGCGACGGTAATAGAGCTCATAGAAAGCCGGCAGAGCCAATATCAAATAGGCATTGGTCTCTGCTAACTCTTCAAATAGACGGGAGTAGTCGACCAGAAGAAGTGCCCTGTCGAAAATGGAGCCAATCACTAAGAAAACAAAACAAATCGTGAAATTGTGTAAATATTTACCGGCCCTTAGGCGCTGCACATAAGACCTTAGGGCACCCTGACTAACTACTAACCTTGCATATAAAGACCATATGACTAGCAAGATGATCGTCCGACCCGTGCCGTGGAACAAGAAGCCAACATGTTCTATCACCGGTAACAACTCAAGATCAACCTCGCGGGTGAAAAAGCTAAAGCAGAGTAAGCTTGCGCCCAAGTAGGCCAGACGAGCATCACCGGAGCTGAAGGTTGAAAGACGAAAGTAAGCCACAGCCGAGGCGATCAGAAAAATGCCCTGAATATTCTCCAGTAACGCATCTTCAGCGTGCAGATGGTTTAAGTCAAAGCCAATAACTATCCCGCCGAAGAGTAAGTTTAGCGCCAACAAAGGCTTCCAATATTGCAGAAATACTCTAGACACGCAGTTGTCTCCAATTATCTTGCGATCTTCTATGATCAGATGTTTGTAGGGCAGGTCTAAAAAACACAGTAGGGTTCAACATACTAGCAAATAGCTAATAGTGCTGCTGCGCAATATCATAGCAAAAAATCCTAAGTGATTTCTCATTGGGTCGAAAGGCTTAGACTTACCAGATAATCAACCTTAGTAAGGACAAATATACTTAGCCAGCAGGCCTAACAAACAAACTTGGCGTCTCTATAGGGCTCAATCGCGAGGCTCTGCTGCGGATTCATGAGATCCTTCGGCTGCGCTCAGGATGACACCATGGTGGATGTTGCGTCAGGCGATAAGTGTGGGCAACTC
>JAFMBU010000135.1 GCA_017858295.1 Porticoccaceae bacterium
CGCCCAATACTAT
The DNA here is from genome assembly GCA_017858295.1 of Porticoccaceae bacterium. Taxonomy (GTDB): domain Bacteria; phylum Pseudomonadota; class Gammaproteobacteria; order Pseudomonadales; family Porticoccaceae; genus HTCC2207. Next base: position 14 of record JAFMBU010000135.1, read on the forward strand.
TAACAACCATGTCATTTCGTACTACTCTATAGTTAGCGATTGGAGTCAGCGACTTACAATCTAGCCGGTTTTCTCAATGCAGTAATCAACACAGCTGTTAACCAAACAAAAAAGGAGTCACCCCATGTCTACTTACAAACACCTGCTGATCGGCCTTGATCTCTCTCCAGAATCACAGCAAGTGGTAGACCGCGTCAAGCAACTTTTTGCTGACCGCGAGGTAAAAATATCAATCTGCCATATCCTTGAGCCTCTAGCCTTCACTTACGGCGGCGATATACCAGTGGATTTATCCGATGTGCAAGTGCAGCTAGAAGAGCAAGCCAGGCAGCGCCTAGCCACTCTTGCCGAGCAGCTAAATGTGTCGGAGGAAGATCAGCACATAGTGCTGGGGCAGCCAGCCAATGAAATGCGCCGTATGGCCAAAGAAGAAAATATAGACCTTATTATAGTAGGTAGTCATGGCCGTCATGGCTTGGCACTCATATTTGGCTCTACTAGCAACAGTGTTCTCCATGGCGCCCCCTGCGATGTTCTGGCGGTGCGGATCAATGAAGAGGACTAAGACAATCAAGCCCCTTTTGCCAGGGGCTTGATTATAGGGAAAAGCCGCTAGGGGCTTGTTGTAACTAAGAGTAATTAAGCGTTACTAAGAGCAACTAGGAGCAGCCAAGGGCTTTTCTTAAAAAGTCGTCAACAGCAATTAAATGCACCTACAGGCTTCCAACACACCGCCCTCTCCCTTTAAACTCTAAACTTGCTCCGCCGCATTAACCACTATCGCTCCTTATAAGGCTCTTGCTATTTTTAACCTCCCTCATTTCAGTCTAAGAAACGTCACTGTTGTGGCACTGCTGCTGTGCTGCTGCCTGATGGCTACTGCAGGGAATAGTAACTCAAAGCAAGTCACCCAAGCCTCACTAGAGCCAAATGTATCCAATGGTCTAGCCCAACAGCGACAGCTCTATACCGAGGCTCTGGAGTTGGCGCGACGGGGCAAGTGGCAGCAATTTAAAAAACAGCGCGAACAACTAAAGAACTATCCCCTCTACCCTTATCTGATCTATTTGGACCTGGCGTCCAATCTGCGTTATTCGCGCCATCCGCAAGTGCGCCAATATCTGCAAGACTATGCTGGCACGGTCAAAGCTAAGCACCTGCGTAATCGCTGGCTAGACTATCTGGCTAAGCGCCAATATTGGACCACCTATATCAGCTTTTATGAGCCGCAGCAGGCGAGTACTGCGCAGCAATGTCAGTTTCAGCTGGCACGCTATTACGCTGATGCTAAAGAGCCTCTGTTAACCCAAAGACGCGAGCAGGCCCTAACCGCGGCGCTAGAATTGTGGAATGTTGGCAAATCTCAACCCAAGCAATGTGATCGATTATTTGCCCGCCTAATCGCCAGCGAGGGAATTACAGAGGCGCTGGCTTGGCAGCGTTTTAACAAGGCGCTACTCAATCACCAGTATCAACTTGCCCGGTACCTGCAACGATTTTTTAACAGCCCCCACTACAGCAACCTAGCCAAGCTCTATTACCAGGCTGATCGCTCACCTCAGAGTATTAAACAATTCGCGGCTTTTAATAGCGACAGCCCTGAAGAGCTGGATATTATTCAACATGCTCTGGTGCATTTAGCCCGTCGCGACAGTCACGCCAGCCTCAGATACTGGAGTCACTACCAACAGACCCATGAGTTTACTCAGGTAGCACGCAGCGCCATTGTCAGCGCCATTATCAAAGGCCTCTATAAACAGGGAGCAACGGCAGTGGCCGACTCCTATTTTAGCGATCATCTGCAACTGCTCAATAAGACGCTAGATGGCAGTTTGGTGGAGTGGCGTATTCGTCTGGCACTGGCGGAAAAGGACTGGCCCAATGTCGCCCTATGGTTGCAGCGGCTACCCGAGACTCTACAAAGTCGCAGTGCCTGGCGCTACTGGACTATCCGCAGCATGCTCAGCAATCCACTGACCACCGAACACCCCGCACTGCAGCAGATGACCGAAAGCTTGGCCCAGGAGCGGGATTTCTACGGTTTTCTCGCCAGCGATATGCTCGACAAAGAGTACCGCATCAATCACCGTCCGGTGGCGATTGATCCCCAGGGTCTAGCAGCGGTTAGGGCTCTGCCCGAAATGGCCCGGGCCCGGGAGCTTAAATTCCACAATGACAATCTCGATGCCAACCGAGAATGGCATCAGGCCAGCGCCGACTTCAGCTACTCAGACTGGCTGGCAGCAGCCATAGTGACAGGACAGTGGCAGTGGCACAGCAAAGCTATTGCCAGCCTGGGTCGTGCCCAGTACTGGGATGATGTGGAGTTACGCTTTCCCCTGGCCTTTGCCGATGCCATAACAGCTGCAGCACAGAGCAATCAGCTGGACAGTCATTTACTATTTGCCCTGGCGCGTCAAGAGAGTGCCTTTGATGCCTCGGCCACGTCCCCAGCAGGCGCCCGAGGATTAATGCAACTAATGCCGGCCACCGCCAAAAGCACGGCGCGGAAATATAAAATTCCCTATCGCAAAAGCGCCGAACTTTATAATCCGGAAACCAATATCGCCATTGCCAGTCGCTACTACAGCGAACTGCTTAAACGCTTTGATGGCAGTCGCATTCTTGCCAGTGCGGCTTATAATGCGGGGCCCACTCGAGTTGCACAGTGGCTCAAGAAGAGCGATGGCAAGCTGCCCTTCGATATTTGGATTGAAGTGATTCCCTACACTGAGACGCGCGCCTATGTGCGCAATATTCTAATGTACTCGATTATCTATTCACGCAATATGGGCCAGCGCCCGCCCCTGCTAATGCAGAAAGAAATCTATAGGCTGCTGTAATTATGTTGATCGATATAGGGGTTAACCTCTCCAACTCACGCTTTGATAGTGACCGCCCTGAGGTACTGCAGCGCGCCCAAGACGCTGGTGTGGAAAAGCTTATTTTAACTGGCACTTCGGTTAGCGAAAGTGAATCCGTTGTCGAGCTCTGTGGCAAATTCGCCGATCAATTTCCCAAGATGCTCTATGCCACCGCAGGTATTCATCCCCATGACGCTAAGTCTTTAAATAGAGAGTCTATAGGCACACTGAGAGCATTGGCGGGCAATCAACATGTGGTCGCTATAGGCGAAATGGGACTGGATTTTAACCGCAACTTTTCCACTCCGGCGCAACAGGAAAAAGCCTTTGAGGCGCAGCTTGAACTGGCGGCCGAATTACAGTTGCCGGTATTTCTCCATGAGCGGGATGCCGCCGATCGGCAGCTACAGATACTGCGCACTTACAGAGATCACCTAGTGGATGCCGTAACCCATTGCTTTACAGGCTCCAGAGAGGCCCTCTACGGCTATTTAGATCTAGATATGCATATAGGCATCACTGGGTGGATTTGCGACGACAAGCGCGGCACAGAGCTTCAGGGGCTGGTGGCGGATATTCCACTGGAACGGCTAATGGTGGAGACCGATGCGCCCTATTTGCTACCAAAAACCCTTCCCGAGCCGCCAAAAGGCAAGCGCAATGAACCGGCGTTTTTACCCTGGGTGATCCGCAAAATAGCGCAACAGAGAAATGAGTCCGCTGAGGAACTTACTCGGCAGACCAGTGACAATAGCCTTAGATTTTTTCGACTGGGGTAAGCCGGTCGCCCACAGCGATCACACCATTGCCGCGAATCTGCGCGCGCAAACCCCCTTTGCCCACAAGCTCAGGCAGAATACTTACCGCGAGACGCCGCTGCAGACTGGCGCAGGGCTCACAGAGCTGAACGCCATAGAAACTGACATTATTGATGATGAAGGACTTGCCGACTAAGTCATTAAGGCCTATCCCCTGAGTAACCAGATTGCGGCGGAAGTCACTCTCGTGAAAGCTGTGGCCCTGCTGCTGATTAAATGCCTCAATTACCTCAGATTCAATCAGGGTAATTTCCCAATCCGGCTGACCTTTATAATGAGAGCGGTTTTTGCCTGTCTGAGAGAAGTAGCGATCCCCTTCAATACCTTTGCCGGCACGCAATGAAACCTTTTGATGGCCCATCACCCCAGCACCCTTGGCTGGTGCCACATAGATACCGCGAATAGATCCTTCAGTCATTGGATTTGCTCAACCCTCTAACAGGCTTTTGTACATGCTGTTTTTTGGCGCGCTAAACACTCTGCGAACCATAGGTTCGAAGACACTTAACTCCAACTTTGGCATCTCTGGGTCAAAGGATGGATCATCGTATTTGGCAATAAATCGTGCGGTGCGCTTAAAGTTCGGATTTTCACGGTACTGGTCTCGCATATTGCGATCGGCGCCGAGAAAATGGAAAAAATTATAGCCCTGAAAAATAGCGTGGTGCTTGATCATCCAGTGATTTTCTGGGGAGACAAAAGGCTCCAATATCACTGCCGCAACATCCGCATGGTTGGCACTGCCTAGAGTGTCACCGATATCGTGGAGCAGCGCACAGACAACATACTCTTCATCTTCACCGGCCTCCGCCGCGCGGTGCGCAGTCTGCAGCGAATGCTGCAGTCGATCTACGGCAAAACCGCCATAATCGCCAGTGAGCAACTCTAAATGAGTCAATATACGATCGGGCAATTTCTTAAAATAGGCGACTTGCTCGGGAAGAATAATTTGCCAATCTTCCGCCGTGCTCTCAGACATCTTGGTGAATAATGCGTTCATGCTACCCCCTCTCGACGCTTGCACCTAAGCGTCACGTCAGAATGATTTTATAATTATAGTGCGGCGATACTAGCAGTATGCTGGAGGTTTTTCCATGCCCCAGAAATACCACTAATCAAGGGTTAAAAAAAGCACGAGGCGAAACGCAAACCAGCCCTCAAAAGGGCTGGTTGCGAATACAGTTAACGAGAATTGCGCTGGGGATCAACCGCAACCAATCAGGGACTTCTCAGAGATATCTTTGGTAACTCTAATATCAGCAATGGTTAGAGCAAATTCCTTAGAG
>JAFMBU010000136.1 GCA_017858295.1 Porticoccaceae bacterium
CTATTCCCAGGAACTATTCGATGACTGCAGACAGCCTTCCGATCATTCGCGTTGCCTATGAGTCGATCAGCTTTGAGCCTCAGGCCCAGGTGCTTGCCGAAAAGCTATGCTTACCTATTCAGGTCGATACTGATACCTATGGCAATAGCTTTGACTATCTTCTCGAATTTACTCAACAGGGTCTTGCGCTGCGGCCGTCTGCTGATAAAGGCTATGGATCAATTATCTGCGACTTTGCCGGTTCCGAGCACAGTCACCGCCGCCGCTATGGTGGTGGCAATGGTCAGGCAATCGCCAAAGCCGTAGGCGTCTCTGGCAAGTTCGCACCACAGGTCTTGGACCTTACTGCTGGTCTAGGCGGGGATGGCTTTGTGCTGGCCTCTCTGGGCTGCAATGTCTGTATGCTGGAGCGCAACCCGATTGTCCACAGCTTGCTTGCCGATGGCCTCAGTCGCGGCATAGAGGCGGCGAGACAAGAGCTAGAGCAGGGTGATGACGAATTGAGCTCGGTTATCAACAGGCTTAGTCTACTAGAGGGCAATGCCGCCAACTATCTAAGCGACCTGGTGTCCAGAATAACTCAGGTGGAACCACAGGCGCAGGTAGAAGAGGAACTAGATACTGCAGTCTGGCGCCCAGATGTTGTCTATGTGGACCCTATGTTTCCACTGCGCAAAAAATCTGCCAAGGTTAAAAAGCAGATGCAGGCATTTCATGCCATTGTCGGAACAGATCCGGATGCAGATCAACTGCTGGCCAATGCCCTGATAGCTGCCAAGTATAGAGTGGTGGTAAAGCGTCCCACTGGAGCCGGATTCCTAGACGAGACTAAACCGAATTATTCACTGGAGGGGAAGTCCACCCGCTATGATATTTATGCGCTGAAGAAACTTCCGGGATAGTGCTTTGCCGCTAATTCTCAGCGTCGCTTTAACACCATATAATTTCCCAGAGCCACTAGTACAAATCCCCCTGCAGCTAGCAGAGTCCACTGATAATCCTCAAACAGCGTCGACAGAATAATCGCCACAAAGGGAATAATCAGTGAGGTGTAGCCGGCCCGACTTGGGCCTATATTGATCAAAAGTTTGAGGTAGGCACCAAAGGCTAGAATGGTGCCAAACACCGAGAGATAGATCAGAGATAGACTGTATTCTAGGGTCGTACCATAGGAAAACTCGGCGCCGGTTACTAGGGCAATCAAGGTTAAAATCACCGTGCCATAGAATATTGACCAAGCGTTAATAGCCCAAACCGAGATGCCGGTATTGCCATTTCGCGTTGCCACAATATTGCCCAGAGAGGCAAAGACAACAGCAATAAAGGCCAATCCAAAACCGAGCAGAGGACCGTTTAGAATGGTGCTTGAATCGGCTTTAGCGGAGTCAGAGAGGAGGGCGAACTCGGGGTAGAACAGCATACAGATGCCAGTCAGGCCAACCAGGCCGCCAACAACGGTTTGCAATGTCACCGGGTGTTTAAGAAAGATCCTGCCATTGATAATATTAAAAAACACCAACAGGGAAAAAATCACCGCCACTAAGCCGCTAGGCAGATAGACCTCGGACCAATAGATAGTCCAGTAATTTAAGCCAAATAGAAAGCACCCCTGAGCTGCCATAAAACGGTGGTCGCGGAGGCTGAGACCCAGAGGGATCTGTCGTAACCGACACCAGGCAAACAATAGCCCCGATGCCAGGGCCATACGATAGATTACCGACACCAGAGGATCCACTTCGCCCAATTGGTAGGTAATCGCCAGCCAGGTGGAACCCCAGATTAATATAGTCGCGAGATAGAGACCGCTATTGAGGGCGTTCATAGTGCGCGCACTGGCCTATGGGTCAAGCCAGCAGCTTGCTTAAAATAGTCTGGTAGATTTCCGTGAGGCAGTTGAGGTCCTCTACATTGGTGTTCTCGTCAATCTTATGAATACTTTCGTTAACTGGCCCCAGCTCAATCACCTGTACACCCAAGGGCGCAATAAAGCGCCCATCAGAGGTTCCCCCGGCAGTGGATAACTCAGTATTCAAGCCCGTCACCTCAGCAATGCTCTCCACTGTAGCTGTAACTAATTCGCCTTCTGAGGTTAAGAAGGGAAGGCCACTGAGATTCCAGTTGGCCGAGTAATTGAGCCCATGGTGATCGAGAATGCTTTCTGTGCGCTGGATAATCTGCTGCTCAGTTAACTCCGTTGAAAAGCGGAAGTTAAAGATCACCTCCAGCTCACCCGGAATAACATTGGTGGCACCGGTGCCAGCTTTAATATTGGAGATCTGAAAGCTGGTGGCGGGGAAAAAGTCATTGCCCTGATCCCATACTTCAGTAGACAGAGCAGCGAGAGCCGGTGCCGCTCTATGCACTGGGTTATCAGCCAGATGCGGGTAGGCAACATGGCCCTGCTGACCTTTCACTGTAAGGGTGCAGCCCAGTGAACCGCGGCGACCGTTTTTGACCACATCACCACATTTCGCGGTGCTGGAGGGCTCGCCAATCAAGCACCACTGCGGCAATTCATTGCGCTCTTTCAGCAGTTGAATCACCTTGATCGTGCCGTCTATGGCTATACCTTCTTCATCGCTGGTGATCAGAAAGGCGATGCGGCCACTGTGATTGGGATGCATCGCGACAAAGCGCTCGCAGGCCACAACCATGGCAGCTAGAGAGCCTTTCATATCCGCAGCGCCGCGGCCGACTATATGGCCGTCGACTATGCTTGCGTCAAAGGGTGCCTGCTGCCAGTTGTGTTCAGGTCCAGTGGGAACTACATCTGTGTGCCCTGCGAAACAGAGGGTCGGCCCACTGTCACCGCGCACAGCCCAAAAATTATCCACATCACCAAAGCGCAGGCGCTCGATCTTAAAACCGATTGCACCGAGGCGCTCAATCATAATTTCCTGACAGCCGCAGTCATCTGGCGTCACCGATCGACGTCGAATTAACTCTTGGGTAAGCAGCACGGTTTCGGATACATGGGATGCTGGCAGTTCAGCAGTGGTGGGTTGAGACATAAGAGGGACCTTTTAAGTAGGCACTCATTGTAAAGGGCAAATGCATACACGGCTATATCTGCCAAGCTAGATTCCAGTTAACATCGCGCTATTATTTATTCTGTACTACCCATTAGACGACTCTGTGAGCACTGGCTTGAGTAAAAATACTGTTGATAGAAACTTTGATGACCTGAGCGAGAAGTTTGCACGGAAAGTTTATGGGGGTCTAAAAGGGGATATTCGTCTCGCCGTTATCTGGCGCGATCTGCTGGTAGTACTGCCAGATTTAGAAACCCAGGCGCCATTGCGCATTCTCGATATTGGCGGTGGCTTGGGCCAGCTGTCAGTAGCTCTGGCCAAGCTGGGCCATCAGGTAATCTACAACGATCTCTCTCAGCAGATGCTCGAGGCGGCGCAGAAGCTAGCGCTGGAGGAAGGAGTGCTGGATAACATTATCTGGTATCAGCAACCTTACCAAACACTCAAAGACCAGGGTCTGGGACAGTTTGATCTGGTGATGAGCCATGCATTGATCGAATGGTTGGCTGAGCCTGAATTGTTGATTGCGGATTTGCAGCAGTATTTGAGCCCTCAGGGTCTATTGTCCCTGACGTTTTACAATCAGAATGCTCTGGTTTATCGCAATTTAATTCGCGGTAACTTCAATGTTTTGCAGGGAGAGTTTTCCGCGCACCCTAAAAGTCTCACTCCTGGCGAGCCCCTGCAACCAAAAACTGTACAGCATTGGGTTGAGCAGGCTGGACTAACAACGGATTACAGTGCTGGGATCAGAGTTTTTCATGACTATGTCACCACTCAGCGAGGTGGTCATGAGGACGCCAACGCAGTGATAGATATGGAGCTTCGACACTCTGTGCAGGAGCCGTTTAAATGGCTGGGGCGCTATATTCACTTTATCTGTTCCGTGGCACCTTAGGCGGCCGCTAGTATAAGCCGAAGGTAAAAGGTGTAGATTAAAAAAAGCTCCCACCTATCTGTTGGAGGGAGCCTTAGGGGTGGAGCAGATTGAGGCGTTGAGTATAAAGCTAATCTAGGCGCTGGCTGTTTGCTTGCGTGTCACTATGCCAAATAAGCCAAGGGCCATTGAACCAAACAAAAATAGTGCGCTAGGGATCGGTGTTGCAATCGGCGGCAGCACGGCAAAGAACTCCCTGGTGGTGCCGCGATCATTGGCGGTATAGACCTCCATCGTGGTCGACCAGTCGAAATTTTTGTTAGCGTTGGCGCTTCTATTCAGAGCCTTTACCAATCTCTTTTCGCGCTTATTTTTAAGCTCGGGAACACTACCCATAATGTCCCAGATCACATAGTTAACTAGAGCGTTATATTTTGCGGCGGTGTCGCTAAGGCTCTCGGAGAGATCCAACAGGCTGAACAGGTAGCCCGCTTTGGCATATTTTTCCTCGCCGCTACGGCCGTTATTATATTTGCCAGCGCCAGCTTGAACAGCAGCATAGTCATTTACTGTGGCTGTCCAAGTACCCGCCATACTATTATTTGATGTATTCACCGCTAGGCTAGTAGTGCCGTCGACAGTTATTGCGTTGAGCCCAGCATTCACTGAGCCATTGCGCTTCGTTTCCAGGGAGGTGGAAGTGCCAGCACCCTGATAGCTGATATCCACTGGTGCGGCCATGGCTGCCATGCTGACAAGAAGCAGCGCAGCGCTAGTGATAGATAGAGTGATGTTTTTTAAGTTGATAGCCATTCCGTTTAAGCTCCCTGTCAGCCTCATGCCAACACTTATTGATTACGATTGAGGCGATTTTATGCTCTGGCCAAGGTACCGCAACCGCTTGGAGTAAATTGTGAGAACTGGTTAACACTAATGGTTGAACCAAGAGCAGTTAGGGCCGCGAAAGGGCTCTCAGACCTATTTCTGAACTGTGACCAACTAGCGTGCCGTATC
>JAFMBU010000137.1 GCA_017858295.1 Porticoccaceae bacterium
AATATTATGTCATCCTGAGCGTAGCCGAAGGATCTCCTCCAGCCCACTCCCAAGCTCAACAACCGCTCACCCAGCCCCCTCTGAGGAATAAACCACCTTCCCCACAACCACCTCATTACCCGCCCGCGGCGCCAGCGGAATGTTCCGCGCCAACAGCAAACTCACCAACGCCATCCCAGCTCCCATCAAAAATACCAGCATCGGCGATACTAGCCAGACCAAACCAAACAGCACTGGGATAACCACCGCGGCAATGTGGTTAATGGTAAACGCCACACCAGCAGTCGAGGCCATATCCGCCGGATCGGCGATCTTCTGAAAGTAGGTTTTAATCGCAATAGCCAGTGAGAAAAACAGGTGGTCAGCCACATAGAGCACCGCCGCCCAGTTGGCGCTTTCAACAAACGCGTAGGCGGTAAACACACAGAACAGACCACAGTATTCAAAGGTCAGCGCTCGACGTTCGCCAATGCGACCCACTAGTGCGCCTATGCGACCGGCAAAGGCCCAGTTAAACAGATGGTTAACGATAAACAGTGCCGCAATATTGCTGACGCTATAACCAAATTTTTCGACCATCAAGAAGCCGGCAAAAACAGTAAATATCTGCCGCCGCGCACCGCCCATAAACGTCAGGGCGTAATACAGCCAATAGCGCTTGCGCATCAGCAGATGCTTGCGCTGTGGCGTCTTTGCTTGAAAACGCGGAAATCCCAACCAGGCAAATAGCGTTAGCCCCAGACAACAGCCACCGCCAATCAAATAAATCGTCTCGTAGCTAAGGCTGAGGTGATCTTGAGCCAGCCATAAAAAACTATAGGCCAGCAGCGACGCCATAGAGCTCACGGCAATTAAGCGACCGAGCATCGCGGGCGCCTCCTCAATACTCAACCATTGCAGAGACAAAGACTGCTTAATGGTTTCGTAATAGTGAAAGCCCACAGACATCAAGAAGGTCGACAGATAGAGACCAATCACCGAGGGAAAATAACCAGTAATAGCAACACCTATGCCGAGCAGCGCCAGAGACAGATAAGCAAAGGTCTGCTCTTTAACAATCAGTAAAACCAGCACCGCGGTAAAGGCTAAAAACCCAGGAATCTCACGAATACTTTGCAACATACCAATCTCGGCACCAGTAAACGCAGCCCGTTCAATAACAAAATTATTTAACAGGGCCATCCACGTGGCAAAGGCCAAAGTCATGGCCACTGACATAACGATCAATAAGTTCTTTGGCGTCTGCCAAGATTTTGTGCTGACTGTCACTTAGGGTTCTCCAGAACGAAAGACTCGGGCCCACAATTTTTTTCACTGGGCAACTGCCAATCAATTGGCTCCCCGCCCTGCTGCTGTAAAAAATCATTGGTCGCAGAAAAGTGTTTGCAGCCCAAAAATCCACGGTAGGCTGACAGGGGCGATGGGTGCACAGACTTTAAAACCAAATGCCGGGACTGATCGATAAACGCCCCTTTCTTTTGGGCATAACTGCCCCAGAGTAAAAACACGATACCCTCGCGCTGATCATTGAGTGCCCGAATAGCGCTATCGGTAAACTGCTCCCACCCTTTCCCCTGATGAGCGCCGGCATCGGCCTGCTCAACCGTCAGTGTGGCATTTAATAACAGCACGCCCTGCTCCGCCCAGTGGGTCAGGCAGCCGTGACCCGGCGGGGTAACACCCAGATCGGCCTCTAACTCTTTATAAATATTCACCAGAGACGGCGGCACTTTGACCCCGGGTGAAACGGAGAAGCACAGGCCGTGAGCCTGACCCGGCCCATGGTAGGGATCCTGCCCCAGGATCACCACACGCACCTTGTCGAAGGGCGTGGTATCAAAGGCACCAAACCATTGCGACGCCGGCGGGTAAATAACTTTTCCTGCAGCTTTTTGCGCAATTAAAAACTCACGCAACTGGGCCATATAGGGTTTGTCGAACTCACCCCCTATAGCGCCACACCAGCTTGGGTGTAGCTTGATCTTTCCTTGATCCGTCATATCCATCTCGTATTCTGTTTTCAGCTCAAAACTCCTAACCGCGAATTGCCCGAGAATGGTAACATGCCCGCCATGAAATCGGTCTCGACACTCAATATTTGGCGCCTTACTTGGCCCACTATGCTCAGCAATATTCTCTATATGCTGATGGGTGTCGCGTTTTTAAAAATGGCCGGCACCATGGGCACAGATGCGGTTGCCGCCGTGACCACAGGACAGCGTCTCTATTTCGTCTTGCACGCCATTATGATGGGCCTATGCAGTGGCACCACAGCCATGGTCGGGCGTTATTGGGGCGCCGGCGACAAACAGATGGCCGGACGCTTTGCCGCCCTTTCGGTGCTGGTCTTTGTTATTGATGGCGCGCTTCTGTCATGGGTAGCAATTCCTTTTCTCGATCAGCTTATAGGTATGTTTAGCCTCGCCGATGAAGCCCATATTCTGGCCATGGAATTCACCTTTTGGACCGCAGTTTATGCGCCGGTTATATTGATCACCCTAGTCTTCAATATGGCTTTCCGCGCGGTGGGCAACGCTACTACGCCGCTGTGGAGTGCCATAATCGGCGTTACCCTAAGTATCGCCTTGGGCGGCGCACTAACCTTTGGTTGGGCCGGTTTCCCCAACCTAGGTCTCAGCGGTATCGCCATTGGCGGTGGTATTGGCATGGCCGTGACCATAGCCGCTTTCTTGTTATTTTGGGTTCTCGGCTGGCTTTCCTTTAAGCCTTCAAACCCCCTGCCGGATATTGTTAAAAACGGTAAAACCCTGATTGATATCGGCATGCCTGCCGCCTTTGAGCAAGCTTTTTTCCAAGCCGGCATGCTGTTGTTTATGGTGTTTCTCGCCAGCTACGGCAACGCTGCCTTTGCCGCCTACGGTATCGGCCTTTCGATTCTCGGACTGATTATTGTCGTCGCCTTTAGCTTCTCGATTTCCGCGGCGACTCTGGTGAGTCAACACCTCGGCGCTGGTGACAAAGAGGGTGCCTACAACGTCGGCTGGCGCACTATGCGTACCTGCGTCTATTTAATGGTTGGCTGCAGCCTGGTGATGGGTTTCTACGCTGAAGAGATTGCTCGATTTATGATCGACGACCCGGAGGTGATTCGAAATATGGTCAACCTCACCTATGTGCTCTGTTTTAGCCTGCCATTTATGGGTGTCGAATTCAGTATGGCCGGTTCACTGCGGGGCGCTGGCGATACTCGCTTCCCAATGATGGTGACTATTTTTAGCATGCTGTTAACGCGATTGATAATGCCGCTGATACTGATTCAAATGGACGCCGATGTGATCTGGCTCTATGGCATGTCACTGGTGGATTTCTCGATTAAAGCAAGTCTAAATATGTGGCGTTTCCGTAAGAAAACCTGGTTGGGCGACTAATAAACAGTCGCTGATATTCTCATTGATAAGTTAACGGTTAAATCATTAATGTCTCACGCAAATACAGCTGTGCAATTCAATAAGCCATTCAATAAAACATTCAATCGGCAATATGATCTGCAAATAGCCTACTGGCTGCTTGCCTGTGCCGCTGTGATCTTCGGTATGATCCTCCTCGGTGGTGTAACACGCCTCACCAACTCGGGTCTGTCTATGGTCGAGTGGAAACCACTGATGGGTATTATTCCACCGCTCAATCAGGCTGACTGGCAGGAACTGTTTTTCAAGTACAAACAGTTCCCCGAGTACCAAAAAATCAATGCTGGCATGTCTCTAGACGCCTTTAAATCAATTTTTATGTATGAATATCTGCACCGCGTACTGGGCAGATTTATCGGTATCATTTTTGTTCTGCCGTTTCTGTATTTTTACTTTACCAAGCGCATCAAGCCCGGCCTTACTCCAAAATTGTTACTCATGTTACTGCTCGGTGGCGGCCAGGGCCTGCTCGGCTGGTACATGGTCAAAAGTGGCCTAGTGGACAATCCCGACGTTAGTCAATATCGCCTAACAGCTCACCTGGGCAATGCGGTTTTAATCTTCGGTTTTATCTGGTGGACGGCGCTGAGTTTGCTCTCGACGCCCGAGCCTCAGCAAGCTGGACTGACCAAGTTTGCCTTCAGCCTCAGTGGTCTCATTTTCTTAATGATTCTCTCCGGCGGACTGGTCGCCGGCACCAATGCCGGGCATGCCTACTCCACTTGGCCGCTGATGGGCGACAGCTTCGTTCCCGCTGGACTCTATAGCTTGCAGCCAGCTTGGTTATCGGCCTTTGAAGATATCACCACGATCCAGTTTAACCACCGTATGTTTGCCTACGTGATTGTTGCCCTGGTTTTGATCTTTGCGACCAAAGCACTGCGCGCAGAGATTTCTAAGCCGGTGAAGATCGGCGTTTGGTGTCTGCTTGGTCTGCTGTTTCTGCAGGTCACTCTGGGTATCAGCACCCTAATATTTTATGTTCCAGTTCCAGTAGCGGCAGCCCACCAGGTCGTCGCTGTTGCGCTACTGAGCGCCTCACTCTTTATCAGCCATAGCTTATATCACAGCTCGGGCCACACAAATTAACCATTGGAGAAGTACTATGAAAACACTCACTACTACCTTATTAGCAGCTGCCCTTGCAGTAACATCCTTTAGTGCACTGGCTGGCGACCCTGTCGCAGGCAAGGCTAAGGCTATGTCCTGTGCCGGTTGTCACGGCGTTAACGGCATCAGCAACAACGGCATGTGGCCCAACCTTGCAGGTCAAAAAGAAGCTTATCTGGCCAGCCAATTACAGATGTTTAAAGATGGCCGTCGCAACAATGCGATGATGTCAGCGATGTCTAAGGGATTGTCGGATGCCGATATTGCTAACTTGGCAGCTTATTACGCTGGATTGAAATAAACGACTGAGAGAATCCAGTGAGCTGAAGGATCTCCTGGTAGTTGGCTATGGGATCTCTCACATGCGTTCGAGATGACAGT
>JAFMBU010000138.1 GCA_017858295.1 Porticoccaceae bacterium
ACGGTTTGCCACCTAATAGTCACAGCCATGAGGAACATGGCGAGCATGACGAAGAGCACGAGGATGAAGAGCACGATGAAGACCATGAAGGAGACGAGCACTTAGAGGAATCTGACGAGTTTGTGCGCATTGATATGCAGCAGGAGACCTATCAGACCAAGTTGCTGTTTACTGATCTTGGTAATTTTCTCGGTCAACTGGATGTGGATTACGCTTATACCGATTACCAGCACACTGAACTTGAATTTGAGCCCGACAGCGGCGAAGTCATGATCGGCTCTGTTATTGAATCTGTGAGCCACAATCTGCGAGCGGAGTTAACTCATAATCAATATATGGGCTGGCGCGGCGCTTGGGGCTTACAGGTCAGTGATAGAGACTTTGGGGCCAGTGGTGAAGAGGCGTTTATCCCACCATCTGAAACCTTTAGCCGCGGTGTTTATTGGTTAGAAGAGGCTGAACTTGCGCTGGGTAATCTCGAGGTGGGATTGCGTTTTGATCAACAGGAAATTACCTTGCCAGGGCAAGAGTTTGATCACTCGACAGTTAATGTAGGCGCTAGCTGGTTCGTTCCGATCAATCAACAACAGCGTCTAAGTCTGGTACTGTCGCATAGTGAGCGTGCTCCAGCGGCAGAAGAGCTGCTAAGCAATGGCTTGCATATTGCCACTAGCAGCTTTGAAATTGGCCAGCGCAATTTAGATACTGAGGCTGCCAATAGCCTAGAAATTACTTGGGTGTATAGAGATACTGACAATAGTCAATTCAATGCGCGAGTCAGCGCCTATCACAACCAGTTTCAACGCTTTATCTATCTGCAAGACAGTGGTCTCGCCTTGAGTCATGACTTAGAGGAGGACGGCTTGCAGGGCATAGATGCCTGTTCAGCGGACCTCGCTGACTTCGACGGTAGTGCTGAAGAACTCGCCGAGTCGTTTGGCTGCTTCACTTACCAGCAGCGCGATGCCAGCTTTAGCGGCATTGAGTTAGAAACCAGCTGGTCTCTATCCGATACTCAGCGTGTTGAACTGCAGGGCGATCTTATTCGCGGACGCTTTGACCAGGGTGCAAACAAAGATATTCCCCGCTTGCCACCAGCAACAGTTCGCGCTAGCTGGATTTATCAGGACGACAGCTGGCGTGCAGCGATTAATCTAACTCACGCAGCGTCACAAACTCGTGCTGGGCTGAATGAATCAGTAACCGATAGCTATAGCAGACTAGACGCATCCCTTTCCTATCAACAGGAGAGCTGGTCTGTGTTCGTCAAGGGCCAGAACTTAACCGATGAAGACATCCGCAATGCCACATCATTATTGCGTGATATTGCGCCTGAGGCAGGACGTAATCTGACGGTTGGGGTAAGATACCAGTTTTAATCTGGGCGGCTAAATAGCCTGTCTGATTCGGGTCTTAGACGTAGAGGTTATTGTGGGTAAAGTTATTAAGTGGCTGCTAAGAGCAGTAATTTCACTGTTGGTAATTGTTATTTTAGCAGTGGGTTATCTGCTGGTAGCCATGGACCCCAATGACCTCAAACCTGAGATAAAAGCTGCCGCCGCTAACCAGGGCCTTGAGTTGTCTTTAGATGGCAATTTAAGCTGGCAGTTTTTACCTCAGATTGGCGTAGTGGCCGAAAAGGTGGAGTTCACTCACCGCACTGTTGCCTCAGGTAAAATTGGGTCATTGCGACTGTCGGTGAGTTGGACTGAACTATTTAATATCGACCCAACCTCTGGCTTCTCATCTAATCAAATACCAGTGGGTTCAATTGCAATTAGTGATGCGACTATTTTACTCGCCGAGCTAGTCCCCAATACTTCCCCAATTCAACTGAAACACTTCAATGCCAAGGTTAATGATTTTTCCCTGACTGGGGATCGCTTTTCAGTAGAGGCGTCAGCGCAGATATTCTCAGGAATTGATCTGGATATAGAAGCGGTTCTCGCATTACAGCTAGACACCAAAACCGGTCTGATTAAAGAATTTTCCGTCAGTGAGTTAGAAGCCTCTATCGATGGCATGGAACTCAGCGGGCAATTTAATACAGAAAATAACTTCTCTACCGCTCAGGGCAGTTTGCGCAGTAATCGCTTTGATTTGAAACAGCTGATCAAAACCATCGGGATGAGTTTTCCTCCGGTGAAATTACCTGAGATGGCATCCAAGGATGCACTCACCGCGGTTAGCTGGAACAGTAGTTTCAACACCGATATGAAGGGTCTCTCAACCTTTAATACCCAGCTCGATATAGACAACCAAGTTCTCAGCATCGCCAGTAAAGTTGATCACAGTATCAATAATCTCTATATGCGTGTCTCCGGCGAGCAGTTTGATATGAGCCATTATTTGACCCCAGACAGTAATAGCAGCGAGCAAAACGGCGCGCTGTTTGCGCCCCTAGCTGTGCCCTTTGCACTGTGGCTGGGACGCAGTCAGATGGAGCTCTCCCTCGGCAAGCTAAAGCTCCCTGACTTCGATGCTGACAATATCTACATCAATCTATTTGGCAATCAGAAGGTTCTGCGCCTCAGTTCATTTAATAGCGATATCTTTGGCGGCCAGGCAAATGCCACAGGACGTCTGGATATGCGGTCAAACACTCCGAGCTTTAATCTGCAGACCTCACTGAGCAATATTGATCTGCAGGTAGCACTGCCAGCTATGGCTGACAGCAGCGATATTTCAGGGCTTCTGAGTCTTGAAGCGGCAATTCAGAGTGCCGGTAATAATAGCGACGCGATTATTCAAGGGCTCCGTGGCGGCGGCGAGATCACCATTGTAGACCCAGCCTATGCTGCGATTAATGCGGAAGAGATGTTTTGTAATGCAGCGGCGCTCTTGGGCAGTGGCGACAGCAAAAATAGCTGGCCCAAGGGAACCCAATTTGACACCCTTACCGGCAACTATCAGCTCGCTGAAGGCAAGCTACTATTTAGCGATATGAAGACCGCGACAGGCAATATTACCATCGCTGCACGGGGCAGCGTTAAGCTGGCTGAGCAGCGCTATAGCCTTATTGCGGACACTAGAGTTAATGGCACCACCACTAGCGCCTCGGGCTGCTCGGTGAACAAGCGACTGCAAAACCGCAGCCTACCATTTGTTTGCACTGGCAGTTTTGAACAAAATGGTACAACCAGCTGTAAACCAGATGAAAAACTGATTAGAGATCTTCTTAAAGGCAGTGTTTATCAGCAGCTCGGCGAACAGCTATTTAAGACACCAGTGACCACTGATGGCGATAAAGAGCAGCAGAGCGATCCACTAAAAAGCGTGTTAAAAGGTATTTTCGAAAAGAACCTGCAATGAAGAGCCACTCATAACGAGCGTTCAAACTATGCGTCCAGCGCAATTCCAAAAAGCCGTACTCGACTGGTTTGACCAATATGGCCGCACCAACCTGCCCTGGCAGCAAGACACTGGAGCCTATCCAGTTTGGGTCTCAGAGATTATGTTGCAGCAAACTCAGGTGGCCACGGTGATTCCCTATTTCGAACGCTTTATGCAGAGCTTTCCCACTATCCGTGACTTAGCCGCTGCCCCATTGGATGATGTATTACATCACTGGACTGGTTTGGGCTATTACGCCCGAGCACGCAATCTTCACAAAACTGCCCAGCATGTTGTAGCCAACCTACAGGGGCAGTTTCCCGACAATGTTACCGAGCTAATTGAGTTGCCAGGAATCGGGCGTTCAACGGCTGGAGCAATCAGTTCAATTGCGTTTAATAATCAAGCCAGCATTCTCGACGGTAACGTCAAAAGAGTACTAGCGCGCTTTAGCGCCACCGAAGGCTGGCCAGGCAAGCGTGAGGTTGTTGAGAAGCTGTGGTTGATCGCGGAGACCTTTACGCCACTGGAGCGCATTGCTGACTACACTCAAGCGATGATGGATCTAGGGGCTACTCTCTGCACCCGCTCATCACCAAGCTGCAGTGAGTGCCCGCTAATATCTAGCTGCATAGCTTACAAACAGGGCAACCCAAAAGATTATCCTGGCAAGAAAGCAAAGAAGAAATTACCTGTTAAGACGGCTTATTTTCTAATCCTGCGCAATGAACTTGGTGAACTGCTGTTGGAGCAAAATCCGCCAGCGGGGCTCTGGGGTGGTCTGTGGATATTCCCTCAGTGTGAAACAGACGCTGAGCTATCAGAGCTATATTTAAGATTGGGGGTTGAATCGGGTTCCCAAGAGATACAGGAAGCGAAGCGTCATACCTTTAGTCATTTCCATCTCGACTATAAACCGATTTATGCGACGGTTGCTCAGGATGGGTCTTCCGCCTCCCTGGTTGCCGAGTCGGCCAATCATGTCTGGTATAACCCACGGAAACCACTATCATTGGGTATGCCGGCACCGATCAAAGCGCTGCTCAGTAATATCGCCTAGAATCAATACCAGACACATTCAAAGACAAACATTTCACTAAGAGGTTAGTTATGGCGCGTACCGTATTTTGCCGCAAGCTCAAGCAAGAACTTCCCGGCCTGGAATTACCACCCTTTCCCGGTAAAGCAGGAGAAGATATTTTTCACAATGTATCCAAGCAGGCATGGGCAGAGTGGATGACCCACCAGACCACGTTAATCAATGAAAAACACCTTAGCATGATGGATTTAACGGCCCGAACCTACCTCGCAGAACAGCGTACAAAGTACTTCGCCGGCGAAGAATTCGATAAGGCTGACGGATACGTGCCACCGACCGAATAATCCCTTGACGAAGCGCAATTCAAACGCTTTAATACGCGCCTCTTGAGACATGAGCAGCACAACTCGAGACGCCCGGTTAGCTCAGTTGGTAGAGCAGAGGATTGAAAATCCTCGTGTCCTTGGTTCGATTCCGAGACCGGGCACCATAATCTAAAGAAGCCTCAGTCAACGCTGGGGCTTTTTT
>JAFMBU010000139.1 GCA_017858295.1 Porticoccaceae bacterium
GGCAGTAATTGTGGTCCCATAGCACTGGGTAATATCTGCCCCTCGGCTTGGGATGCAGCCTGCACTTTAACCGGCGGATTTTGCCCTGAGCTGGGTAAGAGAGTGCCCAAAACTAGACCCGGAGATCGAGTGATTATTACTCGTCATGCCGACGGCACGCCGATACCTTTTCGCTGGGCATCAGCGCTCGGATCTGTCCGCAAAGCATCGTTAAAACAGCCGGATAATGATCGTGGCAGCGCGCGTCTTAACTATCTTCGCGGCGCTCGCGGTCAGGAAATTGCCAAAGGCAATGGCGGCGATTTCCGCAACCGTAAATCAGTTCTGGGGGATATTATTGCCTCGGTTCCCACTTACGTTGGGCCACCTGAGCGTTTCTATTTCTCATCCACGGCTTTTCCTGAGGGAGATAGTTATGCTGAGTTTAAAGCCAACTATAAAACCCGTGCAGCAATGGTTTATGTGGGCGCAAATGACGGCATGCTGCATGGCTTTAATACACTAGATGGGCGAGAGAAGCTGGCTTATGTGCCAGCCTCCATATTCGATAATTTATGGCAATTATCTGAGCCTGACTACAGTCATAAAAACTTTGTCGATGGCCCAATAACGGCTAATGATGTGTTCTATAACGACGACTGGCACAGTCTGCTGGTGTCAGGTTTAGGCACCGGCGGGCAAGGCTATTTTGCTTTGGATATAACCAATCCAGCCGGCTTTGCCGAGAGTAATGCTGCCGCCATAGCGCGCTGGGAATTTACCGACCAGGACGATGCGGATTTGGGCTACAGCTTTTCCAAACCCTCACTGGTGCGACTGGCCAATGGAAAGTGGGGAGTGATTGTCGGCAATGGTATCAACTCCACCGAAGCTGACGGCAATGCCAGTAGCACTGGTAATGGAGTGATTTATATTCTCGACGCAGAAAACGGCAGTATTCTTAAAAAACTTGATACCAAAGTAGGTACTGCAGATGACCCTAAGGGACTGTCGCGACCCAATGGCATTATAGGTACCAGTGTTGTGGATGCTGATGGCGACTTTATTGTCGACCGGGTCTATGGGGCAGACTTATTTGGTAATGTTTGGGCCTTTGATTTATCCAGCAGCAATAGCAATAGTTGGGGAACAGCCTATGGCTCCAGTGGCAGCCCTCAGCCATTATTTGTCGCCGAAGTCTCTGGTGTTGCCCAGCCGATAACCTCAGATTTAAAGGTTAAAAGCCATCCTAGCTCTGAGGGCTTTATGGTCTATTTCGGCACTGGCCAGTATCTGGGTAAAAGCGATTTGACCGATAGCAGTCAGCAGACTTTTTATGGGATATGGGATCGTGATGGTAATAACAGCAACGGTTTTGATCGCTCAAGGTTACTTGAGCAAACCATTACTAACTACAGTGCGCCGGCCACTGATTTGCGCGCCAGAGTGGTATCGGATACAGAAATTAAGTGGGACGATGGTTCCAATCCGATTGATGCCAGTGAAAAGCTTGGTTGGTATATAGATCTTCCTGAATCTGGAGAGCGTGTGCAGCAACCGCCAACTCTGCGTGGTGGTCGAGTGATCTTCGTTACCCTGACTCCCGCCAGTGATCCCTGTGATGGTGAGGGCAGCAGTTGGTTGATGGAGGTGGATGCGCTCAATGGCGGCCGCCTCGATGAGTCAGTTTTCGACTTTAATAAAGATCGTCAATTCAACGACGCCGATATGATCAATATTGGCGATATAAACGGTGATGGCGTCGATGACTACGTCCACGGTTCGGGGATTCAGCGAGTTAATGCCGGCATCCTCTCGCGTCCGGGTATAGTTAATCACCCAGACGGGCGCACTGAATCTAAATATGTCACCACTTCTAAAGGCAACCTTGAATCCATACTGGAAGATTCAGGGCGCAATCGTCAAACACCCTGGCGAGAAATTCGATAAATAGGGAAATTCAAATGCACAGTTACCTTGTTCGTTTCAACAGCCTCTGGCTGGCCCTGATGTTGTCACTGATCTCTCTGGAGGCAGTGGCCAACTCAGATATAGATCCAAGTTGGAAAAAGCATCGCGTTAGCATCAGTTATATCGACCCTGAAGAACGTCTTTTTGTCGCCAGTGATCGAGAGTTTTTTGTGCCCTTTAATACGCCCATTTACAACTCTCAAGGTAGCCCGATTAGCCTACTTAATTTAAAGCTTGGCGATAGAATCTGGCTGTATGTGGATCCCGATAATAGCAAAGTGATTAAGTTAATAGCGCTCAACTAGAGAGCGATAAATTAAGTAATACTTAAGCGCAAAGGAGTTCTGCATGAATAAAGCGACAATTTCAATAAAGAGTTCATTAGAGCCGCGAAGGGTCCGTGGTTTTAGCCTTATAGAATTAATGATTGTCCTGGTGATTGTCGCCATTCTCAGCTCAATCGCCTATCCCAGTTACCTCAATCAGGTAACACAGTCGCGCCGCGCCGATGCTCAGGCAGTGTTGATGGAAGCAGCCCAGTTTATGGAGCGTTTTTACACCGAAAATAATCGCTATGATCAGGATACTGGTGGCACAGCTGTTGCGCTCCCGGCAGCGCTGCGCGAGTCACCGCGAGATAGCGGCACCAAGTCTTATGACATCGCCGTACAGGCTTCCACTGCCTCCACTTACACTCTGCGTGCTACGCCAAAAAATGCCCAAGCTGGTGATGGCTTTTTGCAAATCACCAATACATTTGCCAAAGGTTGGGACCGTGATAATGGAGGCACTCTTAGTGCCGCTGAACAGACTTGGAGTCAGCACTAAGTACTCCTTGCGAAGACCCTCGGCAGACTCCGCAAATCTCACCTATATTCACTACAGGTTATATGGAAATTAACTTGGTATAAAAGGGTGAATATGAAATTCAAAATAACGCTGGCGCTGTCATTGCTGCTCAACCTGGTGGCGGTCGCCTATCTCTTTACGACTCAGGCTACAAATGGCCCCGCTGCTGACACTGACTCTATAGCCTCAGTCGTTGATCTCTCTGATTCTGAGTCCGCTGCCATTGATGCTGGCTCAGCGGCTCAGTCATATCAACACAGCGACTTAAAGCACCTGCAAAAAATTGGCCTGAACGAAGAGCAGGCGAGAATGCTGATTGTGCAGGAGCTGCGAGTCCAAGCTGGCGCTCGATCAAGGTTGTTTAATGATCAATACTGGCAGGCAAAAAGTACTGATGGCTTAGCTCGGCGGATTGAAGCCAAAATAGAGGCTGAGCGAGCACTGCGAGACACTCTGGTGAATGTGTTTGGCGATCGTGCCCATAAGTTCATAGATCAGAGCTTTACTCCCCTAGAATCCCATAGCTTTTTATCCGTTCAGGATCAGGTTGCGCTGCGTGAATATCAGCTGCGCTGGCAAAAAGAGGGTATTGCTGAGCAGTTGATATCCAGTGTTGATGAGTTGCTCAGTGCTGATGTTTTAACTGAGAGCGGTGCCTTGGAGTATCGCCTGCGCTACTCATCGCTGGCCACGAGGCTGTTGAAGAGTGGGGTGAAATTTACTGAGCAGAGCTTTCGCGATAGCTATATGGCTCTGGCGCCGATCTATGACAGCCAGCAGGGCTCCACTTTTGATGCCAACAGCCTTATGGCTCAACGCAACAAACTCAAGCAGTTGATGGGTGATGACCATGCTTTGAGGATTTTGGCTAATCTGGATAACCGCTATGCACAGCTCAAGGCGGCGGGGGAGCGGTATTATTTGAACGAAGAGCAGATATTGTCTGCTTATAAAATTATCTCGGACGGTGAGGAGAAGATGATCGAAGGCTATTTTGTGCGCAAGTCTAATCCTCAGCAGGGCATCCAGATGATTAGAGAGGCTGTCTCGTTCAGGGAACAGAAATTAGCTGAGTACCTAGGGGAAGATATCAGTCGCTCATTACTGCGTGCCTTTACCAGTGCGCGGCCAGACCCGACGACGCCTGCGGGGATTTTGCTCAGTGGCTATTAAATTCTTCGAGGACTTAACTCAGTTGACTATTCATCTAACAGGCTATTAATTGAGCCCGCTATCTGTAAAATAACCTGCAGATCAAACGCCACTAAGGCAGTGCTAAAAAGGATGAACCCGTCTTGAAAGATTTATCACATCTGTTCGAAAGAAACGTTAAGTGGGCCGCTGAGGTTAACGACAGGGACCCAGAGTTTTTTACTCAGCTCTCCAAACAGCAGGCTCCAGAGTATCTTTGGATTGGCTGTTCAGATAGTCGAGTTCCAGCCAATCAGATAGTTGCTCTTCCCCCAGGTGAGATTTTCGTTCACCGCAATATTGCCAATGTTGCCGTTCACTCTGATCTCAATTGCCTGTCAGTTATTCAATATGCAGTGGATGCGCTCAAGGTTAAGCACATTGTCGTCTGCGGTCACTATGGCTGTGGTGGTATTAAAGCGTCCATGGGCGATGAAGAAAATGGTCTGATCGACAATTGGTTAGGACATATCAAAGACGTCAGTCGCTTTCATGCTGAGGAGTTGAGTCAGTTGGAGGGTGATGAAAAGTTCAATAGGCTCTGTGAACTAAATGTTTTAGAGCAGGCAGCTAATGTGTGTAATTCTACGGTTGTGCAGAGTGCCTGGAAGCGCGGTGCTGACCTTTCAGTGCACGCTTGGATTTACAGTATCGA
This sequence comes from Porticoccaceae bacterium, assembly GCA_017858295.1. GTDB lineage: Bacteria > Pseudomonadota > Gammaproteobacteria > Pseudomonadales > Porticoccaceae > HTCC2207. The sequence continues at coordinate 4,646 of JAFMBU010000139.1, forward strand.
AAATGGTTTGCTGAAAGATCTCAGCGTGCCGATATCCTCTGCGCAAGAATTGGAGCAGTTAACCAGCTAGAGGAAAGTGTATCTGTTGCTGGGGGGGCTGGTCTTTCCTCAAGTCTTGTCATCCCGACCAAATACTCCGTCATCACGACCAAAGACTCTGTCACCATAACCAAATGCTCTGTCACCACAACCAAAGACTCTGTCATCCCGACCGCAGTGGAGGGATCTCAT
>JAFMBU010000140.1 GCA_017858295.1 Porticoccaceae bacterium
GATGACAAGATATTTGGCCGGGGTCATTATCTGCTGGGTCGAAAAGAGCGCTACCCAAAAGGGCACACACCCCAACACTGTCATCCTGAGCGAAGTCGAAGGATCTCCTTGAAATATTGCACCTGTGCTGGAAATCTACCCCTACCAACTCCAAAGCTCGCTGCCAAGTTTAAAAGATCCCTCCACTGCGGTCGGGATGACAAGATATTTGGCCGGGGTCATTATCTGCTGGGTCGAAAAGAGCGCTACCAAAAAGGACGCACCCCCCCCAACACTGTCATCCTGAGCGAAGCCGAAGGATCTACCATCAGCGCCATCAATCTCCCAGCGAAGCCATACAGGCCCTTTACGATCAATCAGGGCCCGCTTATAAGTTTGTTCTTTTCAGATTGAGAGAGCGCCCTGTTTGAGCGATAGCGAGTTGCGCGAACGCTGAAAAGAACAAACTTATGGGACCGATCGCAAAGGGCCTGCATGGATTTGCCTGCTCTCAACCAAGAGATCCCTCGTCGCTACGCTCTGTCGGGATGACAAATAAACAGCCCCTGGAATCATTCTTTTAACAGTGCATGCCCCTCCGGCAACTGCCTCGACAACCACAGTGCCAGCTTATGGCGCATATTCGGGTCGCTGATATCCTTCTTCGCCAGCGGCTGAATCAGCTTGTCTTCCACCAGCACCTTGTAGATAAATTCGACTTTGAGCTTGACTGAGTCAGTCTCTTCAATCTCGCCATAGGCACGCTTCTTGGCATACACAGCACCAACCTGAAGTGCCTTTTTAAACAACTCTGCTTCATTGGGTAGCTTTGACATGGCGCAGCCTCCTGGCTATCTAGTTTGGTTCGTCTATAAAATTAGTCGACAAATTTTCGTGCGTTCCTAAAGATACGCATCCATGCACCATCTTCACCCCAGTCATCTGGGTGCCAGGAATTCTGCACTGTGCGATAAACCCGCTCTGGGTGCGGCATCATCAATGTAGCACGACCGTCGCTGCTGGAAACACCGGTAATACCCTCTGGCGAACCATTGGGATTGGCCGGATAGTTGACGGCAACCTGACCCTGATTATTAAGGAAACGCATGGCCACTTGGTTGCTTGAAAGCAATCGATCCATAGCTTTTTGAGAGGAGAACTCCGCGCGACCCTCACCGTGGGAAATTGCAATCGGCATATGCGACCCCGCCATACCCTGCAAGAATATAGACGGGGATTCTTCAACCCTTACCAGGGAGAAACGCGCTTCAAACTGTTCAGAGTGATTGCGCACAAAACGCGGCCACAGCTCGGCACCGGGGATTAGGGTTTTGAGATTGCTGAGCATCTGACAGCCATTGCAAACCCCGAGACTAAAGCTATCGGAACGCTGAAAGAAACTCTGAAACTGATCGCGAATCTGTTCATTAAACAGCACGGTCTTGGCCCAGCCTTCGCCGGCACCAAGCACATCACCATAGGAGAAACCGCCGCAGGCAATAACGCCACCAAAGTCGCTCAGCACGCGACGACCGGCGAGCAGATCGCTCATATGCACATCGACTGCATCAAAGCCTGCCCGATCAAATGCCGCAGCCATTTCCAGATGACTGTTAACCCCCTGCTCGCGCAGAATCGCCACAGCAGGTCTTACACCGGAATTGATATAGGGTGCGGCTATATCGTCGCTGGGATCGTAAGTCAGATTCACCGACAGGCCCGGATCATCGCTGGCAATATTATCGAACTCTTCCCAGGCGCAGTCGGCATTGTCACGCAGTGCCGCCATACGATAGGAGGTCTCGCTCCAGGTGCGCTGCAGATCCGCCCGCGCGCGCTTAAACAGTGGCAGTTTTTTATTGATGATCTCAACCGACTGATGATTGTTTAAACCACCCAGCAGATGCACGTCGACACCTGCATCGCTAAAGCGCTCAGCCACCGCATTGGTGTGTTCGGCCGACACCTGAATCACGGCGCCCAACTCTTCATTAAACAGTGCGGCAATAGGATCGTCACCGAGACCAAAGACATCTACGGAGATACCCACACGACCGGCAAATGCCATCTCGACCAGAGTGGCTAATAGTCCGCCATCAGAGCGATCGTGATAGGCGAGAATATCGCCCTGTTCGAGTGAAATCTGCATCGCATCAAAGAAATTTTTCATCAGCGCAGGATTATCTAAATCCGGTGCTGTATCGCCCATCTGCTGATTCACTTGAGCGAGAATCGAGCCGCCCATACGCATGGCACCAGCACCCAAATCGAGCAGTAACAGCTGAGTTTCACCAACATCAGTGCGCAGTTGCGGTGTGACTGTTTTACGCACATCGAGAACCGGCGCAAAGGCGGTAATAATCAGTGACATAGGTGAAGTCACAGCCTTGTCTTCATCGCCATCAGTCCAAGTGGTGCGCATGGACATGGAGTCCTTGCCCACCGGAATGGTGATGCCCAGAGCTGGACAGAGTTCCATGCCCACCGCCTGCACTGCGCGATAAAGCTTTTCATCTTCGCCGGGGTGACCGGCAGCGCTCATCCAGTTGGCCGAGAGCTTGATATCCTGCATCTGACCAATTCGTGCCGCGGCTATATTGGTAATCGCCTCACCAATTGCCATACGCCCTGAAGCTGGCGCATTAATCAGCGCCAGCGGCGTACGTTCGCCCATGGCCATGGCTTCACCGGCAGTGCTGTCATAAGTCACTGTAGTCACAGCACAGTCAGCTACGGGAATCTGCCAGGGACCAACCATCTGATCCCGGGCGACCATACCGCCCACAGTGCGATCGCCAATGGTGATTAAGTAATTTTTACTCGCTACCGTGGGGTGGCGCAGCACCTGAAATACAGCGTCATCAATATTGAGTTTAGCGGTGGCGAAGGGCTTGCCCTCGGCTTGGTCACGCTCGGCGACGCGGTGCATCTTTGGCGCCTTGCCAAAGAGCACAGACATGGGTAGATCCACCGGATCATTTTTGAAATAGCTATCGCTGACGGTAATAGTTTTATCTTCAACTGCTTCACCCACTACAGCTACTGGGCAGCGCTCGCGGTGACAGATTTCCAAAAAGCGCGTCAGGTCGCGAGGCTCGATAGCCAGCACATAACGCTCTTGAGCTTCGTTGCACCAGATGGCTACAGGTGCCATACCGGGCTCATCATTGGGCACTTTACGCAGCTGAAAATGACCGCCAGTGCCACCATCTTTAACCAATTCGGGCAACGCGTTGGAAAGCCCGCCAGCACCTACATCGTGAATAAAGGCGATGGGGTTGTTGTCACCCTGCTGCCAGCACTGATCGATCACTTCCTGACAGCGCCGCTCCACTTCTGGATTCATACGCTGCACTGAGGCAAAGTCGAGATCCGCGGAGCTGGAGCCTGTGGCCATAGACGACGCAGCACCACCCCCAAGACCAATCAACATGGCTGGACCGCCGAGCACAATCAACTGCGCACCGGGTTTAAATTCCGGCTTGTCCACATGATCAGCGCGAATATTGCCGTAACCGCCAGCGATCATAATCGGCTTGTGATAGCCACGACGCTGGTTGTCAAAATCCACTTCAAAGCTACGCATATAGCCGCAGATATTGGGTCGACCAAATTCATTATTAAAGGCGGCGCCACCAATCGGGCCCTCGAGCATAATATCCAGTGCCGAGACAATGCGCCCCGGCTTGCCGTACTCTTCTTCCCAAGACTGCTTGTAGTTGGGAATATTGAGATTGGAGACACTAAAGCCCACCAGCCCGACTTTCGGTTTTGAGCCGCGACCCACTGCACCTTCATCGCGAATCTCGCCACCGGAACCGGTGCCGGCACCAGCGTAGGGAGAGATAGCTGTAGGGTGATTATGGGTCTCTACTTTCATCAGCAGATGCACTGGCTCTTGGCTGTAGCCATAGAGCTTGGTCGCCGGATCCGGATAGAAGCGACCACCCTCGGTGCCAGCTACTACGGCGGCGTTATCCGAGTAAGCGGAGAGAACATTCTCACCATTGACCTTGTAGGTGTTGCGAATCATGCCAAACAGGCTGTGCTCTTGGTCTTCACCATCGAGGGTCCAGCTGGCATTGAATATTTTGTGACGGCAGTGCTCTGAGTTGGCCTGAGCAAACATCATCAGCTCTACATCGGTGGGATTGCGCTTGAGGCCGTTAAAGCTCTCCACCAGATAGTCTATTTCATCTTCCGCCAGTGCCAGACCCAACTCAGAATTGGCTTTGCGCAGCGCATCGACGCCACCGCCCAATGTGTCGACACTGGTGACTGGCGCGGGCTCTTGATGAGTAAACAATATCTCCGCTTGCTGCAACTCATCGAGCACTGTTTCAACCATGCGGTCATGGAGTTCAGCACCTAGGTCAGCCAGCTGCTGAGTCGTGAAGCTATCTTCGCCCTGCACATAATAGGCCGTGCCGCGCTCGACCCTAACAACCTGATCCAGGCCGCAGTTGTGGGCTATATCCGTGGCCTTGCTCGACCAGGGTGAAATAGTTCCAGGTCTTGGCACCACTAAAATCAGCTGTCCCTTAGTGGAAGTCTTTTCCTCTCGTGGACCATAGGTCAGCAGCGCCTGCAGGGTTTCCACTGCGCTCTCAGAGAGCGGCTGAGTGAGCTCGGCAAAGTGTACATATTCGGCGTAAACTGACACCGTAGAGGGCACAGTTTGCTGTAGGGTTGAAAGGAGTTTTTTACGTCTAAACGCAGACAGAGAAGGTGCGCCGGTGAGGATCATCATAGATGCAGTGCTCGCAAAACTTTCGAATGAGAAAGCGCGGTATTCTAGCTGAAAAATCTGTCGGTAGGCAGATAGAATTGAGTAAAGTCTGTACAATTCTTTGAGCGACAAGTATTTTGCAGTAATTAACGCCGGTAATGTCTCGC
>JAFMBU010000141.1 GCA_017858295.1 Porticoccaceae bacterium
TGTCATCCTGAGAGAGCGCAGCGAACCGAAGGATCTCCCGGCAGCACGCTGCGTCAATCAACAAGCCTACAAACTAAACCAAGCAAAAAAACATGCATCAAGCTGACAAGAGCTCCTCCTTAATCTTAAACTTCTGCACCTTACCCGCGGGATTGCGCGGCAACTGATCAAGAAAATAAAGTCTGCTCGGCAACTTATACTTGGCCAAACTCTGAGCGGCAAACTCGCGCAACTCTTCAAGCTCTAAAGTGCTGCCCTCTTTTACCACTGCCACTGCAGTAACCGCCTCACCCCATTTCTCATCGGGTAATCCAATCACCGCAACTTCAATCACCGCGCTGTGACCATAGAGAATGCTTTCCACCTCTGCGGGATAGACATTTTCGCCACCGGAAATAACCATATCCTTGACTCGATCACAGAGAAACAGATAACCCTGATCATCGAAATAGCCTATATCACCACTGTGAAACCAACCCTGAGGATCTATAGCATCGGCTGTGGCTTCGGGACGGTTCCAGTAACCTTTCAGTACATTGGGACCACGGACACAGACCTCGCCATGCTCGCCTGCAGGCAGCGGATTATTGCCGCCATCCACTATGCGCACTGCGGTAAACATCGGCGGCCGCCCTGCTGAACCAACTTTTTCAAGGGCCATGCTGGTCTCGAGCATGGTCGCAAAGGGAGAGGTTTCGGTGAGGCCATAGCCCTGACAGAAAAGCACATCCCGCTCGCTGTAGAGATGGATCAGCGGCACTGGCACTGGCGCACCACCCACCACAAAGGCGCCAATATGGCTTAAGTCGGTGGTGGCAAAGTTCTCGTGCTGACTCATCATCAGGAACATAGTCGGCGCGCCAAACATGGTGGACACCTGATATTTTTCCAGTGCAGCCAGTACTTCACCGGCATCAAAAGAACGAATCAAAACCACTTCAATCCCCCGAGCTAGGGAGGGCAAGGTGGTGACATTGAGTCCACCTATATGAAACAGCGGCGCACAGGTGAGCGTTGTGGTGCCCATAAAGTCTTCGCCATAGGCCGAATTAGCACTGTTCCAAAATAAATTCCCGTGGGTCAGCATGGCGCCTTTGGGCAGCCCGGTGGTGCCTGAGGTATACATAATAAATGCCACTTCATCGGCGTCGACCTGCTCAATTAACTGCAGTGGCTGGCTATCAGCCATCAATGCTTCCAGAGGCTCCCAGTTCGCTGCGTCGTCTTCAATACTGATATAACGCTGGCATACCAGATTATCTCGCTCCTGATCAACTAAAGAAACAAGACCGTTGTCAGCGAGCATGGTGTGAATGCCGGCATTGTTGGCTATATAGCGCATCTCAGGGCCGGTAAGGCGAAAGTTAAGCGGTACAAAGATGGCACCTAAACAACTACAGGCATAGAGCGCTTCTAAAAATACTGGGTGGTTGAGGCCGATATAACCGACCCGGTCGCCGCGGCAGACACCGCCGGCGCGGAGCAGCGCCGCGAGTTTGCGAATCCGCTGACCAAACTCTCCAAAGGTCGAGGTCTTGCCCTCAAAGGTTAATGCTTTGCGCTCCGGCGAGAGCTCCGCGCGGCGCAAGATGGTGTAACCCAATCCAATTTCCGGTGTGTTCGACATACTGAGGCCCTTATTTTTTATATTTATAATTATGGGTTGTCGCCTAAAGACAATCACTCTGGCGCTTAACTCACGCCCTTTTTTTATCCCTTTGTACCTCTAATAGGCTGCCATGTAAATACGAGCAGTTCATATTCAACACTAGAAATATAGGTCACGGCTTGGCACGAATTCTGCAATACCTAGATCAGCACAGCAGAGCTCGAAACCCATAAACAGCTCTACTGCCAACAAAGCGCCCTATTTTCAACAGCAGACGCCTGTTAATAGTGCAAACAGAGAAAACACAGTGATGACAGCGGGCCCAGATTGGCGCATAGCATTAGCAACACGCACCAAAACAGGGCTCCCTCTGGATAGCGCAACGTTTAGCCAAGTGACAAGGAGCCAATAAAAATCACTATTCGATTAATTTTTACTGATCTCGATGGCAGTCTCCTCGACCATCACAGCTACAGCTTTGCACCAGCAGTGCCATTGCTTGCCGAGCTGGAGGCAATGGATGTGCCGGTGATTCCCATCACCAGCAAAACCTTTGCTGAAGTGATTAACCTGCGCGATAAGCTCAATAACCGCCACCCGTTTATTGTTGAAAACGGGGCCGCGATCTATATTCCCAATCGCTATTTTAAGACTCAACCGCAACATGCAGTTTTGGAAAACGGTTTTTGGGTGCTGCGCAATGTGCCCCGACGAGCCAAATGGCAACAACTTCTGGCTGAGAGAGTTGCAGATTTTAAGGGCGAGTTTGAAACCTTTGAGTCAGTCTATGCCACTGCCGGCGCTGCAGGCGTTGCCGCAATTACTGGCCTCGATCTAAATGCTGCGGAGTTGGCCAATCAACGGGAACACAGCGAGCCGGTGCATTGGGTTGGCAGCCCACAGCGTAAACAGAGCTTCATCTACCGCTTAAAAGAGGCCGGTGCGACGGTACTCCAGGGTGGCCGATTTCTAAATATTGGCGGCGATGTGGACAAAGGTCGCGCCATGTTGCAACTGCAAGATCTCTATTTAGCTGACGTCAATCTGGCGCGCACCCACCAACAAGAATCGAACAACAGCCCCTGTGACACGCTGGCCATCGGCGACAGCAACAATGATGTGGCCATGCTTGAGCTGGCCTCATCGGCACTGGTGATCCGGGCGGATAAGCGCTCACCACCCATCTTAGAACGCACTGAAAACAGCTATACCAGTCAACAGATTGGCCCAGAGGGATGGGTTGAGGGTGTCAGTCTATGGCTGAATAAAAACCAATAACAACATTTAATATCAATCACTTAAAGTAGTTATTTAAAGTGAAATATAACACCGAAAATTAAAATAAATCACAAAAGAGAGTTAACCATGGGCGACTTCCACCAAAACGGCGTGATCACCACATTGCATAATCTATCCAAACGATCAGTGGAGACTATGGAGGATGAACTGCTGGGCTTTTCTAAAACTCGACCCATGGGACTTATACTGCCGTCCCTCTATTCCGAACTCGAAGGGGATGCGCTCAAAGGTATTGTTGAAGAACTCAAACAGGTGCCCTACCTCAATCAAATTGTGATTGGCCTGGATCGTGCCAGCGAACAGGAATATCGCCAGGCACTGGAGTTTTTCTCGGTACTACCCCAGCACCACAGAGTGTTATGGAACGATGGCCCACGACTGAAAGCCCTGGACGCCAAACTCCAAAAACTGGATCTGGCACCCAAAGAGATGGGTAAAGGTCGCAATGTTTGGTATTGCATGGGTTATACATTGGCCTCGAATAAAACCGAGGCTGTGGCACTGCACGACTGTGATATCACCACCTATGACCGGGAACTGCTGGCTCGACTGATCTACCCAGTGGCCAACCCGCGCTTTAGCTATGAGTTCTGCAAAGGCTATTACGCCCGTGTCGCCAATGGCAAAATCAATGGCCGGGTATCGCGCCTTTTAGTCTCGCCACTGTTGAGTGCGCTGAAAAAAACCGTCGGCCACACCGACTACCTTAACTATATGGCCAGCTTTAGATATCCCCTGGCCGGAGAGTTTTCCTTTCGCCGGGATGTGCTCAATGATATTCGTATTCCCAGCGACTGGGGTCTAGAGATCGGCGTGCTCTCCGAGATGCATCGCAACTACGCCAGCAACCGCCTCTGCCAGGTGGATATTGCTGACAATTACGATCATAAACATCAGAACCTATCCTTAGATGATGATCAGGATGGTCTGTCAAAGATGTCCATTGATATTGCCAAAGCCCTGTTCCGCAAGCTCGCCACACAGGGTGTAGTCTTCAGCCATGAAGCCTTTAGATCACTCAAGGCAACCTACTATCGCATGGCCCTAGATATAGTTGAAACCTGCCACAACGATGCAATCATGAATGGCTTAACCTTGGATATTCACGAGGAAGAAAAAGCCGTGGAGATGTTTGCCGAGAATATCATCAAGGCCGGGGAAGTGTTTTTTACCAGCCCTATGGAGAAGCCCTTTATCCCCAGCTGGAACCGCGTGATTAGCGCAGTACCAGATATTTTCGAAGAATTAGTCGCAGCAGTAGAAGCGGATACCGAAGAGTTTAATCAGCGCTAAGGCCAGCAAATATTATGAATCCAGATCATCTCTCTGATGCCCTCAGCCGTCATCTAACAACTATTTATGATGGTGTTAAGGGTGTCGACAGCGACAGTTACCCAGAGCTGAGCAATCAGCTGATCGAGCTTATGGGGCTGCACCAGGCCACCAGCGAGCCGACCCGCTATATCAATCACTGGGATGAACAAGACTGCCTAGTGATAACCTATGGTGACAGTGTCTTGCAGCAAAACGAAAAGCCACTGCAAACCCTCAAGCGATTTTTAGATCGCTATGTGGAAGACTCTATAAATGGCGTCCATATTCTGCCGTTTTACCCTTACACCTCGGACGATGGTTTCTCGGTGCTCGACTATTCCAGTGTCAATGAATCCCTCGGCGACTGGGATGATATTGAAGCCATAGCGGCGGATTATTCCCTGATGTCGGATCTGGTGATCAACCACTGTTCCGCCCGCAGCCCCTGGTTTGAAAACTTTCTCAATGATCGTGACCCCGGGCGCAATTTTTTTGCCACCGCCTCCCCTGAAGATGATCTCAGCGCCGTAGTGCGTCCGCGGACCAATGCCCTCCTTAAAGAAGTCGAAACAGTTCGAGGCAGTCAGTTTGTCTGGTGCACCTTTAGTCACGATCAGGTGGATCTGAATTT
>JAFMBU010000142.1 GCA_017858295.1 Porticoccaceae bacterium
GCCTCAGCATCGAGCGCTTTATTGTTATGGAGCGCAAACTCTACAACGGCATTGCAACCCCATCTATGATCGCCACAGTAGTGCTCGGTGGCTGGCTGGTATCAATGTCTCTAGATTACTACCTCAGCCAACTATGGTTTCAGCTCAAGGCGCTGCTGGTGGTGATTTTGATTGGCTACCATTTTGCCTGTGCTGCACATCTGCGCAAACTTCGCGATGGGGTCAATGAGAAGTCCCACGTTTACTTCCGTCTATTTAATGAAGTGCCAGTACTGTTTTTGGTGGCGATTGTCATTTTGGTTATCGTTAAACCTTTTGCTTAGCTCTTGGTGTAGATTCTTAGCCTAGATTCTCAGCCGAGGCGCTTTGCCTTGATGTTTCAGCGGGATCTACAAAGCCACAGCGGTCATCCGTCAATCCAACCCTGTCGTATCAAGGCTTCGACACTAAATACAATCGCCATCGGCTTATAGGATGGTAACAGCGCACCATATTCAGGATAATGCAGCCCAAATTCTCAAGCTATTTTATACACACCACTTTTTCAGGAATCGTCAATGACCTACGCTGGCCCTCGTTCCAAAGAACTCTTCGACGCTGCGCAAAAACATATTCCCGGCGGCGTTAACTCTCCAGTTCGAGCCTTTCGCGCAGTCGGCGGAACACCCATATTCTTTGATCGTGCAGCCGGTGCCTATATGTTTGATGCCGACGGTAAGCGTTACGTCGACTACATCATGTCATGGGGCCCAATGATTCTCGGCCACGGCCATCCTCAGGTACTTGACGCGATTCGCGAGCAGCTAGAAAAAGCCATGACCTTTGGCACACCCACAGAGCTGGAGATTCTCCTCGCCGATAAAATCTGCGATCGGGTACCGGGAATGGATATGGTGCGCATGGTCAACTCCGGTACCGAAGCCACTATGAGTGCTATCCGACTCGCAAGGGGCGCTACCGGACGGGATAAAATCGTTAAATTCGAAGGCTGCTACCACGGCCATTCCGATTCACTGCTGGTCAAGGCTGGCTCTGGCGCGCTGACCCTCGGCGTGCCCAGCTCACCCGGTGTTCCCGAATCACTAGCAGATCACACCATTACTTTAAGCTACAACAATATCGAACAAGTGCGCGAGACCTTCGCTGAAATCGGCGATCAAATCGCCTGCATTATTGTTGAGCCGGTGGTCGGCAATATGAACTGCGTGCCACCAATTCCTGGCTTTTTACAGGCGCTGCGAGAATGCTGCACCGCATCTGGCGCCGTATTAATTATGGATGAAGTGATGACAGGGTTCCGTATTGGCCCTCAGGGTGCGAGCGCTTACTATGGCGTTATGCCAGACCTAGTCTGCCTGGGAAAAGTCATTGGCGGCGGCATGCCAGTGGGTGCCTTCGGTGGCAAGCGCGAGCTTATGGAGCAGATCGCGCCCCTTGGACCGGTCTATCAGGCGGGTACCTTATCCGGCAATCCGGTAGCCATGGCTGCTGGACTGACAACTCTCAACTTGGTTTCTGAGCCCGGCTTTCTAGATCCACTGGTGCGGCGTACTGACGATCTGGTCAACGGTCTCCGTGAGCGAGCCGCGACTGCAGGCATTCCCCTCACTAGCAATCATGTGGGCACCATGTGGGGCATCTTCTTCTCAGAGGAAGAGCATATAGTCAATTATCAGCAGGTCATGAAGTGCGATACCGAACGCTTCGGCAAGTTCTTCCACGGCATGCTCGAAGCTGGCGTCTATCTGGCTCCCGCTTCTTATGAAGCTGGCTTTATGTCCGCCGCCCATACAGATGACGATATTCAGTTCACTCTTGACGCCGCCGCGAAAGTATTCAAAACACTGTAAGCCGGTAGATTAAATATCTGCCGGCCACCAGATAGTTATGTGTCACTGGGTGTTTTTCCGTATCATGCGCAAAACACAGCAACCTAGACATATCAGTACACTATTGGAGTAGCAATGAGCTTTTCAAGCCAACGTGGCCCCTTTCCTTACACTCGCATGCGACGCATCCGTGCCGCAGATTTTTCACGTCGCCTAGTGCGCGAGTTGGCGCTCAGCGCCAATGATTTAATTCTGCCCATATTTGTAGTCGAGGGAACTGCTCAGCGCCAAGCGGTGCAGTCGATGCCCGGCGTGGAGCGGCTGTCTATCGATCTGCTAGTGGAAGAAGCCCGTAAGGTTGCCGCCCTTGGTATTCCCGCTGTTGCGCTGTTTCCAGTAGCTGGCGAAGAGAAAAAATCCTTGCTCGCAGAAGAAGCCTACAACCCTGAAGGCCTAGCTCAACGGGCAGTGAGAGCCATCAAACAGGCGGTCCCCGAGTTGGGCGTGATCACTGATGTGGCTCTAGACCCATTTACCACCCATGGCCAAGACGGCATTATCGACGAGCAGTCGGGTTATGTGCTCAATGACATCACCGTTGAAGCTCTGGCTAAACAAGCTCTTTCCCATGCTGAAGCTGGCGCTGATATAGTCGCCCCCTCGGATATGATGGATGGCCGTATTGCTGCGATTCGCGAAGAGCTCGAAGAGAATGGTTTTGTAAACACACTGATCATGGCCTATGCCGCCAAGTTTGCCTCCAGCTACTACGGCCCCTTCCGAGATGCGGTGGGTTCGGCGGGCAACATTAAAGGCGGCGACAAAAAGACCTATCAAATGGATCCCGCCAACAGCGATGAAGCACTCCATGAATGCGCTCTGGACCTAGACGAAGGCGCCGATATGATTATGGTCAAGCCAGGCATGCCCTACTTAGATGTTGTGCGCCGAGTGAAAGACGAATTAAAAGCACCAACCTTTGCCTATCAGGTCAGTGGCGAATACGCCATGCACTGCGCAGCCTTCGACCATGGCTGGCTGAAGCGCGATGAGGTTATCCTTGAATCCTTGCTGGCATTTAAACGCGCCGGTGCCGATGGCATTCTCACCTACTTTGCCAAAGAAGCGGCAGAGCTACTAAAGAACCAATAATGCTTAGACTTGATAAATATATTAGCAACGCCACAGACCTCTCACGGGTTGAAGTTAAGCGCTATATAAAATATGGCGACGTCACCATCGACGGCGAGAAAGCCATCAACGGGGCGCAAAAAATAAGCGGTGATGAAGCTATCTGCATCGAGGGTTCCGCGATCAGCTTCGCGGAAAACCGTTACTTTATGCTAAACAAACCCGCAGGCGTGGTTTCGGCCACCAAAGACAACAATAACAGCACCGCCCTGGATCTGATCTTTGAGCATCGCAGCGATGAGCTGCAAATTGCTGGGCGTCTAGATATAGATACCACCGGTCTGCTGCTAGTTACCGACGACGGTCAGTGGAATCACCGCCTGACCTCACCGCGCAGTGACTGCCAGAAAATCTACAGGGTTACTCTGGGTATTCCAATTACCCCTGACTATGCCGAAAAGCTGGCCAATGGTGTCTGGCTCAAGGGTGAAAAACATCCCTGTCTGCCTGCCACCATGGAACAGATTGATGATCAGACAGTTTTACTGAGCATTGCCGAAGGCAAATATCACCAGGTTAAGCGCATGTTTGCCGCACTGGGCAATCATGTTGAGGCGCTGCATCGCACTCAGGTTGGCGGCATTATTCTCGACGAGTCTCTCGAACCTGGAGATTATCGCGCGCTTACCGACGCCGAAGTTGCCAGCATAATGGCACCTAAATCATGAGCGATCCCAGCGTAGAGCTACTAGCCCAGCAACTCCATGATATTGAAGGCAAGTGTTTAATAGTTGCCGATGAAAATTGGGACGACGCCCCCTGGGTAACCATTGCTCAGTCCGGCAGCGCCAAGCGTATCCTGCGCAGCAATCGCTATGAGATTGCTGAGGCCGCAGCCACAGCTGGCGTCTCAACCAAGTTCAGCGACTTCGATTTTAGCGATCTAGCGGCAGCTAGTTTCGATAGTGTTTTATATCGGGTGTCCAAAGAGCGCGCGGTTAGCCACCACATTATTAATCAGGCCTCAATCCTGCTAAAGCGTGGCGGCACACTGATATTAAGTGGTGAAAAAACTGACGGTGTGAAAACCTATACAGGTCACGCTAACAAACTATTTGGCGATAGTTGCCAGCCCAAAAAGTCCGGCAACTATTACCTGTCTCGCCTGACCAAATATAGCGACGACGGAAAACCCCTGGATGACAAAAATTATTTAGCTTTGCGCCCTATAGGTAGCCCTGAAGATTTACCCCTGCAGAGCAAGCCAGGTATTTTTGGCTGGAACAAAATCGATCAAGGCAGTGCACTACTGATTAATCAGTTTCCACAGTTTGTAGCATCCTTTGGCGAGGCCAATCGGCCCCAGTCACTGCTGGATCTCGGCTGTGGCTATGGTTTTCTTGCCTGCGCCGCTGCGCAGCAGGGTTTTGAACAGGTCACAGCAACGGACAACAATGCCGCCGCTTTAAACGCCTGCACGAAAAACTTTGCGGCCTTGAAAGTGGCTGGAGCTGTTATTTCCGGTGATGCGGGCAGCCAGCTCGAAGAGCGCTTTGATGCGATTATCTGCAACCCGCCCTTCCATCAGGGATTTAATATCGACAGTGAGTTGACGGCGAAATTTCTGACCGCCAGCAAGCGGCTTTTGGCTCCCAAAGGGCGGGCCTTATTTGTGGTGAATAATTTTATCGCTCTGGAGAAAAAGGCCCTGGACTATTTTCCGCGGGTTCGGGAAGTGGCTCGCAGTGGCTCGTTTAAGTTGATTATGGTGTCGTTTAAGGATTAGAACGCCGAGGGAGGATTGGAGAGCGCCGAGGGAGGATTAGAGAGCGCCGGAGGAGATTTTGAGATCTCTCACATGCGTTCGAGATGACAGTGTTGGGAGAGCCT
>JAFMBU010000010.1 GCA_017858295.1 Porticoccaceae bacterium
TGTGGTCCGGGGTTCGATAACAGTTTTTAAAATAATTTTCCGCCATGGTATTTTTTGCTACTGCCAATTTCATTGTTCTAACAACTCTACACATATAAATGAGCCTCTTTGGAGAGAAGAGGTGGTATGATCCGTAAAGACCGCTTGGAGCAGATCAAATTTAAAGCTCTAAGCTAATACTTGTCTTGATGAATTCTGGTTGTTTTTTATGCGCTCTGGAAATAAATGTAACTTTTTCCAAATTTTTTCTGATCATGGTATTTTTCATGGTATTGGCTATATGTTGAATTTTAACTATATGAAAAATAAGATAAAAATCCCCTCGTTTACAATCGAGTGGGAATAGAATTAATCTATGAACCGCTGTTTTTATCACGCTTAATTGGTGAAAAGTGTGTGGAAGGTTGGTGGAAATTTTTTAGAAACCCCAAAAGCTAATAGCTGATCCTGTTGGCTTTTCTATCATTGTTAGAAAGAAGATCAGAAACCACAATAACTTTTACACATTATAAAAATGCCAAGGTAGACGTTGCCATTAGCTGCATAACTCTCTACTTTTATTTGCGGTGATTACAGGCGGGATCACAAAGGTCCTTTTTCTCTACTGAAAGGCCAAAATATTTCGTTTCAGCCGCTCATTGTCTAGTTCGTAAAAGATCACCGCAGGCGAACTTTGTTCTAGGCGACCTGTAATATCGCCGCTTGTCGAACTTTCTTGCGCTGAATATAGGCGAACACTGAAGGCACCATGGAAAGCGCGATCACGGCGGAGCCGATTACTCCGCCAGCGATGGCCGTGGCTAATGGTGGCCAGAATTCGCCACCGTTAACGATCAGGGGTACAAAGCCGCCAATGGTGGTTAGGGTGGTGGAGACGATGTGTCTGGTGGAATCCACTACCACATTGGCTATGCCTTCGCTGTCCCCTGTTTGACTGCGCGGGTCCGCCTTTAGTGCGGATAAAACAATAATCGCGCCATTAATCGCCAGACCCATCATGCCGAGAGAGCCGATTAACGCCATATAACCAAATGGGTAACCAAATAGTCGCACGCCCAATAGAGCCAGTCCGAAACTTAAAAAGGCGACAATGCCGATAAGTCCCGCATAGCGAAATGAATTCAGCGACAGAATAATGACGCCGGCCATGGCTAAGAGGAAAAAGATAAATACCTGAACAATGCCGCCCATAGATTCGGAACTGCTTTCCGCTTCGCCGCCAAGCTGTAATCTATAGCCATCTGGTGGGCTATAGTTTTGTTCTTCGAGTTTTTCGGTGAAGTCCGCTAACACAGCGCCAGCTAAGGTAAACGGAACTAGATAGCCGCGCACGGCGCTGATGCGCTCACCTTGGCGTCGATCGATTGCCGATGAGGTGGGGACCAATTGCCAATCCCCAAGCTCGCTAAGGGGTATGCCGTCTCGGCCATTGGCCAAGATAGGCAGTGAGTTGAGATCGGACATTTGGTTTCGAGAGTCTGTTTGAAATTTAACTCTCACATCTATTTCTGTATTGCCCTCTAAAACAGTGCCTGCACTATCGCCCATTAACGCCGAGTTGATTCTCTGTGCCAGGCCGCCGGTGCTTAACCCTGTGGCTGCTAGGTTGTTTTCTCTTGGCATAAATGTGAGTTTGGGTTCTGCTGTAGACAGTGATGCCCGGGCATAGGTGACATTGGACACACTGGCTAATATGGCCCTAAGTTTCAGTGCCTCTTGGCGCAGCACTTCCAAGTCTTGACCAATAATGCGGATCTCAATGGGCGAGTCTGTGGGTGGTCCCTGCTCAAAGGGCAGTGCCAACACTTCGGCGCTGGGGAACGCGACAGACAACTCGCTTTGGATTGCGCCGAGTATTTCGCTAGTGGCTTCAGGTGAGGTGGTATTGACCCAGGCGGCCGCAAAACTGGGTATGCGCTCATTGAGAGAGGTTACGTTGTAGTAGACCCGCGGTGCGCCTTTGCCAATGGTCCAGAAGGTGTCGGTGACGTCAGAGTTACTGCGCAATATGTTATCGGCTTTGGCAATGGCTTGCTGTGTTTCCCATATTGAGGTTTGCGCGGGCAGGGATAGCTGAATTTGAAATTGGTTGCGATCTACCGCGGGGAAAAATTGTTGGGTCAGAGTGGGCGCCAGAGCGAAGCCAATAATCGGCATAATGCAGGCGATAGTGACGCCAATTATTGGTCGCTTAAGTACAGTGACCAGTGCTGAATGATACTTTTTGGTCAGCATAGGACTGGAGAAACCGGTCTGCCACCAGCGGCTGCCCACTTTTGCAGGCCAACGATTTTCTAAGTAGCCGGCGATGGCGGGCACCACGGTCATGGCCAAAATAAACGAGCTGGCAACGGACAAAGCGACAGTAACACCCAGGGTGCCGGTGAAATCGCCAACGCCGCCCGGTGCCAGGGCAATGGGCATAAAGGCAAAAATGGTGGTGGCGGTGGATGCCCCCAGGGGCACCAGTAAATGTTTGATGGCGCGGCTAATAGCCTCGTCAATTTGCGCGCCGCGACTGCGCCGTAGCTTGTAATCTTCTACCACCACAATGGCATTATCGATAAGCAGGCCTAATGAAATAATCAAGCCGGTGACGGACATTTGGTGCAACGGAATATCTAACACCTGCATACCCACCAAGACCATGCTGGCGGAGAGGGGGAGGGCGATACCCACGGTAAGTGCTGAGCGAACACCCATCAGCCAAATCAGCACCAGCAGTACAATGATCAATGCGAAAATCAGATTGTTGGCCAGTGAGTCCATGCGCTGGTCGGTATAGATATTTTGGGAATAGACCGTTTCTAAACCAATTGAACTGGGTAAGTTAGCTTGGAATTTTGCTACCAGGGCGTTGGCATTGCGGGTCCAATTTTCAATTTGTAATCCCCCCTGCATTTTTGCATTGACAAAAATAACCTGCTCGGTGCCATGGAAAGCCAATGAACGAGGCGGATCTAATTGGGTTTTACGCACAGTGGCTAGATCTGAAACGCGCACAGTGCTGCCGTTGTTACCCATCACTAGGGGTATGCTGGCTATGCGCTCAACGGAATCTAACTCAGCGTCTACTTCCACCAGAATGTCATTGCCACCTGCCCGCAGTCTGCCGGAGGCAATTTTGGTGTCTGCGGCGCCGATGCGCTGGGCAATAAAGGCCGCAGACAGACCGCTGGCCATCATGCGATTGGGGTCTAGGGAAACGACTATTTCCTCTTCAGCTTCACCCCATGACTCGGCTTTTTCGGTGCCTGACATATTGGCCAGCTGTAATCTTAAGGACTCTGCCAGCCGCGAGAGAATACTTATTTCAATATCTGAGCTGTGTCGCCAACTCAGGGCAAGAATTATTGTCGAGGCAACCGGCTGTACTATCCTGAGATCAGATTCCACAGTGCCTCTGGGCAGTGAGGCTTGCATAGTGCCCAATTGGTCCCGCACCTCAGACCAGACATTTTGCGTATCTTCTGGGCTGACTCGCTCGAGAAGCTCGATGGAGATCACCGATATACCAGACTTGGAGGTAGACTCAATTTCTTTGATTTCTGGGATTTCTCTCAGGCTTGTCTCTAGGGGTTCGCTAACCAGAGACTCCATCCGTGCTGCAGATGCGCCGGGAAGGAAGGTGTTCACCTGAGCGTAACGCTCGGCCATGGTGGGGTCTTCTTGACGCGCTAGACCGGCGAAAGAAACGCTGCCCAAGACAACGATAAACAGCATAAACAATACTGTTAAACGGGGGTTGGTATAAAAGCTATCGGCCTGCATTGGCTTGCTCGTCGCGGCTTTTAATTACGAGATCGGTTACGGGATCGATTACGGAATCGGTTGCAGTCTTTTGCCTACTTTCGGCGATGCTCTGTTCGGTGCTTAGGGGCAACACAGCTTGCCCGGGCACTATGCGTTGCACTCCGCTGTTAACCACGCGGTCACTGTCTGCGAGTAGGCCACGGACATAGGCTCTCGAGGCTTCGTTATGAATGACCTCGACCAAGCGGCGCTCGATGATATTTTCGCGATTGATTACATAGACTGCCCAGAGGCCGCGGTCGCTGGCAGCGAGAGCACTCACCGGCAGCCAGAAGCCGGCTGACTCTACCCGCTGTTCTAGTAACAATTCAACGACTGCGCCAATCGGAATAATGCCATCGCTTATTTTAAACACCGCATTGAGGGTCCGGGTGTTGGGGTCGACTTCTGGGGAAATGGCCATTAGACGAGCGGGTTGTACTTGGCCATTCCAGCTGAGGTTATAGGTGCCGCCAATGGCTAGACTGTCTCGGCTCCTGCTAGGTACGCCAATGTGGGCTTTGATGGGCCCCAGTTCGACAAGTTTTAGCGCCGGCGTGCCACTGAGTATTTGCGTACCTTCGTCCATATAGCGGGACTGTATTATGCCGTCGAAGGGTGCTCTTATGGTCGCCTCAGCCAGTGCAATTTTGTTCGCCTTGGCTGCCGCTAATGCGCGCTTCACATTGGCTTGAGCCACCTGATCTTGGGCTTGCTTGATTTGCAGGCTGAGCTTTGCTTCGTCATAAATCTGCTTGGAGGTATTGCCCTGTTCAAACAGTGTGCGAAAACGCTTTTCAGTCTTTGCCGCCAACTGAACTTCGGCTTTGGCAGCACTGAGGTTTGCCTGGGCAAGGGCTGTGTCGGCTTCCGCCTGATTGAGATTAGACGCCAGTGTGCGATTGTCTAGGCGCGCCAGTATCTGATTTTTTGCCACCACATCTCCGATGTCCACAAGCACTTGGGCAATTTCCCCGCCGCGTTTAAAACCCAGTTCAGAACTGCGCGACGCCAAGGTTTTTCCGGCATAGAGACGCTCGCTGGCAAAGCTCGCTTGGCGCTGGATATTGATATAGGAAACGGTTAAATCGGCAGAGGCATTTGCTGATGCAAACAACAGCCACCCACAGAGTGCAGTAGCTAGTGCGCGAGGTGCGCGACCTATGGGCAAGCGGTTAGTGCTCATATTGTTGTCTAGTCCTTTACAGATTGGCTTAAAGATATCTTGAGGGATATTAAATTAATGTAATCACTGCTAACATAGGCAATAATGCCAAATTACATAGTGCGAAGCAATGAAAGAATTGGTTATTGTTTTAAATTTGGTAGATGATTGATCGATCTAATACGCGCAAACGAAATTAATAAAACCATGAATTCACCGATTTTTACTGATAAAGCAACTGCGCCTGGCAAAGGCAACTACCATCATGGCGAGCTGCGGGAACTGTTGATGGATTCGGCTCTGGCCCGCATAGCCATTGATGGCACTGAAAAATTCAGCTTGCGGGCACTGGCTCGTGAGGCCAACGTGTCCGCCACTGCACCGTTCCGCCATTTTGCCAATAAGCATGCGCTGTTTGCCGCCTTAGCGACCGAAGGGTTTCAGCAGTTAGGCGAGAGGGTAAGTGCAGTTGCTCAGTCCTCAGGGTCGGTGGACCAGCGGTTGTTGGCCGCTGCCATGACCTATATAAAATTCGCCGAGCACAATCCGGTTGCCTACCAGCTAATGTTTGGCGCAATTTTGGGCGATTTCTCTGAATTTGAAGGGCTGAGCGCTGCAGCCTCCAACGCCTATAACATGTTAGATAAGCTGCTGGTTGAGGTAGTGGAGGTCAAGCAACTGCATTTTGATGAGCTGGTGTTGGGCGGTTTAATCTGGTCCGCCATTCATGGCATTGCCTCTCTTAGACTCAATGTGAGCCAGCAAGATAAATCGAAAAAGACCCCCCTAGAGTTGAGGCCGAGCCAGGCAATTGTTGCCATGACTGAGGATCTGGAGGTCAATTTAAAAATAATGATTGATGGGCTGCTGGGCCAGTCGCAATAACTGATGCATTGATCGATCTATAGCCACTAGCTGTGAGTGTGGCCTGTGGAGGGGGGATTTTAAGCGCTGCCTAAAAGTGTCAGGCAGCGCCTAAAAAAGCTGGGCAAAAAAGTCCGCATTACTCGGCCCATCTCTGCCATAGAGCAACTGCTCAGCTGGATGAGATGGCGACACGTTTTACGCCAGATTGCTCAGACTGGCTCCGAGGGATCCTGAGCGTTAATACACCATTAGTGAGTTTCGCCTGAATGTCATCGGCATTGGCATCTGTAGGTAGCGACAGGGTCCGCTGAAATGATCCGTAGCTGCGTTCTACACGGTAAAATTCCTTGTCGTCCTGCTCGTGCTTCTCTTCCTTCTCACCTCTAATCGTCAGTACATCATCTTTAACTTCAATGGCTAAATCCTCCTCCGACAGACCGGGGGCATCGAGAACAATTTCATACTGTTTTTCATCTCCCGATATATCGATCTGTGGCCTATAGAAATCCGCTGCTGTCATTGCAGGGCGCGATTTAAGCGGATGTGAGTTATGCCGAGAAGGCATGCTGAAAGTACTGAATAGATCGTCAAATAGACGGTCTATTTGTTGATGTAATTGCACTGCAGGGTCTCGCTCGGACCGCCAGCCGAGATGGGTGCCGAGCGCATTGCGCGATGCCTCATCGCGACGTACCGGAATAAACGAACCTTGATCGGCTTCGCCAGTTTCATGTTTAAACCAGTTCCAGGGATTGAGTTTTTGTAGTTCCATTAGAAATTCTCCAATCAAAATTAATCAAATTGATTTGCCGTGTTATGGTTTTGACGGGCTGTAGTCACAGCTGCTTGTCTTATAGACCGACCATAGCCCGCCAATGGTTTAGGCGACATCCTTTGTCGTATCGCCGGTTTTCGTTTTGGCTTTGTGCTCCAATTTACTGGCCGACTGATTGATAGCAATTCTGCGTGGTTTCATTGCCTCGGGGATTTCCCTGACAAGATTTACTGTTAGCAGTCCATTGCTGAGGTCGGCATCAGTTACCTCGACATGTTCAGCGAGATTAAATTTTCGCTCAAAGGTGCGATTGGCGATACCCTGATGCAGATAGTTGCGTTTAGCTTGCTCTTCGCCTTTTTGGCCTCGAACACTGAGTACATTGTTTTCTACACTCAGGTCTAGTTCGCTATTTTCAAATCCGGCGACAGCCAGAGTAATCGCGTAGTGGTTATCATCCAGCACTTCGATACTATAGGCTGGATAGCCTGCACTGATATCGCTACCGCACAAGGCGCTATCTAGCAATGCGCCGAGCCTATCGTAACCAATACTGCTGCGATAAAGCGGGGTTAGATCAATTGAGTTCATGATATGTCCTCCTGAGAAGAAACTTAAAATAAAGTCATCAAGTCCTGAGGGTTCAGAGTAGGGATTTCCCCCAGTTATTTTATACATTTGGTTTACTTGAGGACTTTTCAAGCCCGCCTTTTAGACGGGAATATTATTAAGAGAGGATATTTGAATAACGAATTGTTATTAATTTTTTTGCGCTCTAATTCACTATGGTGACTTTGGCTGAGTACTCTGATCTGCCATGTGCTTTTAACCATTGTCTCGGTTTCTGACAGTCCCATAAGTAATGCCTAGACTTCTGCTTTAAACAAACCTATTCGAGCAAGTCTATCTGCAGAAGACCGCTGAAATCGGCTGCTAGGCGTTACCCGCTAGGTGATTTTTGAGCATGGGCTGAACTGGTTGAGCAATGCACTTTTGCTGTGTAAAGCAGCCGCCATTAATTTGCAGCGGTATATTAGTTTCTAGTTGTTGTAAGATTGCCCATGCAGCTTATCTAGATGCAGAATGTAGAACCCACAAATTATAAAAACAAAGGGGTAACCAGTGTCATCCTCAAATCCGGATATTATTCCAACCACGACTCTATTAGATGATCAGCAAGCTATAGAGCGAATTTTCAGTCATATTGATAATGGCACCACTGATCTTGGCGATAGAGTCTGGCGTGAACCTGTTGAGCACTACCACTCCCAAGAGCGGTTTGATGCTGAAATGGCACTGCTTCGCAGCCGACCAGTACCCTTTTGTCCTTCCGCGGCACTGCCCGATAAAGGTAGCTATATTGCTCGCAAATCAGCGGGTACCCCTCTGGTCGTGGCGCGGGGCAAAGATGGTCAGGTGCGGGCTTTTATTAATGCCTGCCGCCACCGTGGCATGCAGGTAGCCAGTGGCAGTGGCCGGGCCAATGCCTTTGTCTGCCCCTATCATGCTTGGGCCTATGGCCTTGATGGTTCACTCAAGTCTATTCGAGGTAAGGAAGCGTTTCCCGGTCTTGCTATTGACGAGCATGGATTAGTCGAGGTGAGCGCTGAGGAAAAAGGTGGCATTGTCTATGTGATGCAGGAGGGCACCATTACTGGGGAGATGCTGGCAAACAGCCGTGACTACTTTACCCCCGGGCAGCAACTGCTGCAGCAGTCGGATACAACTGATCAGGCCAATTGGAAGTTGTTAACGGAAACCCTGCTGGAGGGTTATCACATTAAATCACTGCACCAAAAGTCGTTTTACCCCTATGGGTTAGATAATGTGAATTTGGTCGAGACCTATGGCGCTAATGCCCGAGTGATTTTTCCATTTCGGCGTATCGAAAAGCTCAGAGATATAGCGCCGGCAGAGCGCAAAGCTGAAGGTATGCTGACCTCGGTCTATCACCTTTTCCCCAATGCCAGTGTCTCGGTACTGTCCAAGCACTCAAATCTGACCATTATGGAACCCCTCAGTCCCAGCAGTACTCAGATGGTCAACTACCTAGTCACCACTGACCAGACTGTCGAAAATCCAATTTCCCTTGAAGATGCCAAACGAGATGCGGATTTTGTCAATCAATCAGGCCAAGAGGAAGATCGAGAAGCCGCCTGCTTAATTCAGCAGACAGTAACGGCTCAAGCTAACAGTCATTTAACCTTTGGCTATTTTGAAAAGGCGATTGTTAATTTTCATCAGCATCTTTCAAAAAGTCTCGACTCATAGCAGGTGTACTATGCCTGTTACAGAGTGGCCCAGGGATTGCCCGGTTAAATAACAATATAAAAAGGTTCAGAGCATGAAATTAGCATTAACACATACTGGTCGGTGCCTATTGGCATTCTATTTTCTGTTGCCGGGAATAATGAAATTTGTCTCATGGGACATGCATGTGGCGCTTATGGAAACTCATGGAATGACTATGGTACCGGTCTTGTTGGCGATTGCTGGAATTATTCAAATTGCCGCCAGTATCTGTCTTTTCCTCAATAAGCAGGTGGTTGTCTGCGCACTGGGTTTAGCGGTGATGGTCTTATTGATAAACCTCAATCTGCATGATTTTTGGAATATTTATGAAGGGGTAGACGCCAAGCATGAGACTCAGAATTTCTTTAAAAATATGGGCATATTTGCAGGCCTCTTGCTTTTAGCCGCGGCCAATATGGACCAATCTGATAGTGCGCAGGAAGAGAAATAACACTCAGAGAGTCAGCTGTTGGGTTTGAGTGAGGCGGATGGAATCTGGTGGAGAGGTCATGGAGAGGTCACGGAGAGCTTGGCTACACGCCTTACCATTCCGCAACAGAACCATCCCCATGACGCCACAGGGGATTCTTCCAGTCGCAGGCGATTTTTGACGCTGCGATAACCGCCTGTTCATCCACTTCAACACCCAGTCCGGGTTTTGGCAGCGGCTTAATATGTCCATCGACCATGGCAAAATCCTCTTTGTTCACCACATAGTCCAAAAGCTCTGCACCCTGATTGTAGTGAATACCCATCGACTGCTCTTGCAGCACCGCATTATGGGAGACAAAGTCTACCGCTAAGCAGGCAGCCAACGCGATGGGGCCGAGAGGACAGTGAGGCGCCAAGGCCACATCATAGGCCTCGGCCATGGAGGCAATTTTTAGGCACTCGGTAATACCCCCAGCATGGGACACATCCGGCTGAACTATGCCCAGACCACCCGACTCAAATACAGATTTAAAATCAAAACGGCTATACATGCGCTCACCGGCAGCCAGCACTATGCTGGTTTGGCGAGACAGAATGGCATACTGCTCAGACTGCTCTGCCAACACCGGCTCTTCAACAAACAGTGGATGGTAGGGCTCCAGCTCTTTTAAAAGTACCTTGGCCATGGGCACAGATACCCTGCCATGGAAGTCCAAACCAAAATCGATACTGCTGCCAAAGTTTTCTCTAATAGTAGCGACTCGGGCAATAACCTGCTCTACCGCTCTGTAGCTGTCGATCATTTTAAGTTTGCCGCAGCCATTTAATTTAAAGGTATCCCAGCCCTGAGCCTGAAGCTCTTTCATCTGACGGCTTTCATCCTGAGGGTCATCGCCACCCACCCAAGAATAGGTCTTCATGCTGTCGCGAACAGTACCGCCGAGCAAGTCATAAACCGGCACGCCGAGATCTTTGCCCTTGATATCCCAGAGTGCCTGGTCAATACCGGCAATAGCTGACATCAAAATGGGTCCGCCGCGATAGAAGCCACCGCGATAAAGTGTCTGCCAAATATCATTGATCTGTCGCGGGTCTTTACCGATTAGATAGGGGGCTAATTCATTCACCGCCGCGGCTACGGTCTGCGCACGACCTTCAATCACCGGCTCTCCCCAGCCGACTATGCCCTCGTCAGTGTCTATGGCTAAAAAGAGCCAGCGCGGGGCAACGGGATAGAGGCGTAGATGGGTAATTTTCATGGGGTCGAAATCTCTGGTATTGCACAGGGGCTGTGCGGTTATTTTTATTATGAGCACAATTTTAAACTAGTTCTCAACCTAAGTGGTGAGTTTACCTAGGGGTAATAGGACTTACCTTTTTATCAGCCCCAGCACTCAAGGCTATGGGGCAGTGTGAAAATTATTCGCTCAGGGAAGATTAATTCGAAATTTCGAAATCTGTCGATTAAATGTGGGTACCCCCTGATCCGGAAGTTTATCCGCCAAATGACGTTCAAGAGTTGCCCTAGCCTCAGCGTAATCGCTCCACTGAATAGATGCGGTGTAGGCCTGTAAATCAGAAAAAACCTTGGTCATGGTTCTAAACTTTTGCCGTCTTGTTGCATCTCTAAGGCCGTTCAGATAACTGTCTCGATGGACCGTTGGTACAATCAGCTTGAACTGTTCTGCTCGGGCTAATTCGGCATTCATCATAATTCTCGCCAGCCTGCCGTTGCCATCGTCAAAGGGGTGAACTTCAGTAATAACAAAATGCATATAGATTGCCCGGTGTAAGCCTTCAGGCAATGTTATATAAGCGGTCAGTGCCTGAGCTAAGGTTCCCTCTACCTGCTCAGGTAAAACAAAGAGACTGTCACCGGCTTTGTTTGCTTTGGTTTTAAACTCCCCCGGGCGTTTTTCTGGACGCTGCTGCAAGAGGGCTTTATGTCGTTGGCTAAGTAGAGAGATAAACTCATCGGTGGAGGTCGGGGTAATGCTCATTTCCTGATAGTCTTGCACCAGATCAAAAACCGATAACACATCGTGACTGTCTTGATCGCGGTGATCGATGATTTTCTGTGAAAAGACAATATCTTCGGCCTCATCAATTAAAAATTCAGTGCCCTCTATATAGTTCGAAAAATAACTTTCGTAGAAAGCCAGATTGCGCCACGCCGTGGCTGAGTAGTCATAGGCTTTGGGGTCGAGCTCACAGCGGTGCAGATAATCTGCCAGCAGTTCAAAGGATCGTATCCGTTCAGAGTCATAGGGTTGTTTGCGGGCTATGGCTAAAGCCTGGGGTGTTTTCAGATGCTCTGCAGGTTTGGTTGATAACAGTGCACTAACAAGTGGATCCAGCTGCTCAAATTCTTTTTCCAATTTGAGCGCCCGGGCATGTTCACGGGCCAAATCTCGAATCTTATTTAGCTCAGCTTCGCCTCGCCGCGCCAGTATTTTGCACAACTCGCCCTCCACCCATAATCTACCATAGGCTTTGCTCTGCAGTTTGTTGGCGGTATTTCTGGCGCTTTGTAAATTTTCCAATAGGTAACGCGCAGGTGCACTGCGGCGAAGATTGGGAACAAAGGCTTCAGTTAGGCGCTGTGTGTCTCCAGGCTGCACTTCAATAGTGAGCACATCAGCAATGGTGATTTTCTTACGCTGTTTGATGTTGGCAGTGATAAATACTCGCCCGTCAATTGGTCGCAGCTCTACGGCAGTGATGTGCGAAGCGATGGCATCTTTATATAGATAGTCGACAATGTCATACCAGCGGCTTTGCACTAAGGCCGCTATCTCATCCCAGGGGGCGTCGGTGTAGATACCATTGCGGATACGCTTTAATTGCCCACGACCCACCCGTTTGGCGAGGCGCTTGGCCTCTGCACTATCACTTGGGAAATACAGCTTATTCATGTCTTTCTCCCTTTGGGGTTATAGTCTTGGGCTATGTTAAGGCGAATTAAAAGCAATTAAGGGTTTTAAGATGCGAAATAGTAGCAATTAAGAGCGATAATAGCGAATTATAAGCAACTAAAGCTTGTGTCGAGAATAAGTAGCAATTACTGACGAGCGCGCCAATGCAATATCCTAGCCTCTGGGTTGAGGCGCAGATGGATGATTTTTATCGGGCTCTATACCTTCTGTATTGCCCGAGTGACGTTAAATGCCCTTCATGAGAAAAATAGAATTCACTGGCCGTAGCTTGGGTATTTCGGCATTATTGATTTTCAGTTAGGCGCCCAAATAATAAGAAGATTTGCCAATGTTCGAGCAGATACAGCCATTTTATACAGTCCATAGTCTCCACTGCAGTCTGGTATTGGATTGCCGCGGTTCGGCTGAGGGTATTAAAAATGGCCCAGCCATTCTCTATTGGGGTGTTCGTTTAGCTGCTGGGACCTCCCCAGAGATGCTCGCACTGATGGCCACTCGTCAGGAGGCTCAGGCCTGTATGCCCGAGGAAGCGCCGATTGCGCTATCTCCGGAATTGGGTGCGGGGTTTCAGGGTAATGCTGGTATTCAAGTGCATCGCGAGGGTGGACAGTGGGCCAGTTATAGTCGCATTGAATCTGTGACTGAGGATGGCAATGGCAGCCTGACGATTATCTCTATTTGCCCAGCGACCCAGATCAAAGTCACTCATAGACTCGCCTTAGATCAGCAGTCAGATATGCTTACCGCGACCACCGAATTGACCAATATTGGTGACAGGACTCTCTGGGTAGATCAGTGCAATGCGCCTAGTATTCCAGTGCCAATGCACTACAGCAAAATACTTGGATTCGCTGGCCGCTGGGGCAATGAATTTCAGCGCCAGCCGGTTGATCGTTTTATGGGCACCTATCTCCGTGAAAATCGATCTGGGCGCACTTCTCACGATTCATTTCCCGGGGTGATTCTGCATACAGAACAGACCAATGAAAATGTCGGTGCGGCGTACGGATTGCATCTGGGTTGGAGTGGCAATCACCAGGTCCGTGTCGAAGAGCAGTTTGTCGGCCGTGCCTACGCTCAGATGGGAGAGCTGTTTTTTCCCGGCGAACTCAGTCTTGAAGCCAATGAGTCTTACTGCTCACCGACGCTCTATGGGGTCAGTACTGAGAATGGCCTATCGGCACTGTCTCAATGTTTTCATCGTTATATTCGTTCCACTCTAAGAGATTTCCCGCGCACTGAAAAACCTAGGCCGGTGCACTTTAATACTTGGGAGGCAATGTATTTTGATCTTTCCCTTGAGCGCCTCTGCACCCTTGCAGATCAAGCGGCGGCTGTGGGGGCTGAGCGTTTTGTACTGGATGATGGCTGGTTTAACAATCGCCGATCCGATAGTGCCGGGCTGGGTGACTGGTTTGTGGATGAGACTATATTTCCTCAGGGCCTAAGCCCATTGATCGATCATGTGCAGGCCAAGGGTATGGAGTTTGGTCTCTGGGTTGAGCCGGAGATGGTCAATCCAGACAGTGATCTCTATCGCGCTCATCCGGACTGGATTCTGAGTGCCAAGACAGGATTAGGGGATGCGCCTCTGCTGCTGGCGAGAAACCAGCTGGTGCTGGATCTAACTAGATCTGAGGTTCAAGATTATTTGTTTGATTGTATTGATGGCTTGCTCAGTCAGTACTCGATTAGTTATTTAAAGTGGGATATGAACCGTGCTCTTAGTCAGCCCGGCGGCACGAACCAGCCCGGCGGCGCGAAGGGACGTGCAGTGACTCATTACCAAACTCTGGCGCTGTATAGGTTATTAGCCCGTATTCGTCAGGCCCACCCAACTGTTGAAATTGAAAGCTGCGCTTCAGGAGGAGGCCGAGCGGACTTTGGTATTCTCGCCCATACCGACAGAATTTGGACTTCCGATACTAACGATGCCCTGGACCGCTTGCGTATTCAAAATGGCTTCTCGCTATTTTTCCCCGCCGAATTAATGGGTGCCCATGTGGGTCCTAAAGACTGCCATATCACTGGGCGCAGCATTGCTATGGCAACCCGTGCTGGCGTGGCGATGTTTGGTCATATGGGTATAGAGGCCAATCTGCTGACCATGGAAGAGTCTGACAAGACTGAGCTTAAGGCGGCAGTGGAACTCCATAAGCAGCATCGCCAGTTAATTCATGGCGGTGATTTGGTACGTCTTGAATCTGCGCATAATGAAAATAGCTTTGGCGTGATTTCTACCGATCGGCAGGAGGCATTATTTTCCTATGCGCTGCTGGACAGCCATCGCAATAGTGCGCCGGGGAGGCTGCGTTTCTGTGGATTAGATCCAGAGGCGCAATATAACATTAATATTGTCTGGCCCCTGCAACCGAGCAGCATTTCAACATCCATTCTCGATGTGATTAATGGTGCAGTTATTAGCGGCGATGCGCTAACAAACTTTGGGGTGCAGTTGCCGATTATGCTGCCCCAAAGTCTGCTGATATTTTATCTACAAAAGCGTTAGGGCCTTAACTATACAGCCGCTTCAACTGTCTTATTAGATGGGGCCTGCTTTTCCAAGCCGATAAACTCGGCCCGATTGCCCAGCACAAAACGGTTGATAAAAAGCGCCATACTCACGCAGACAAAGAATGTAATAAACATCATATGAATGTAATGCAACGGCATCCAAATCCAGATAAAGCTGGCATACATCAGCACACCAAAAATCACCGCGGCAATGGCAGCGCGATAGTCCACATTGCGGAACAATAGACCCACCGCAAAACACGCCAGTATGGGCATACTAATCAGTCCCCAGAGTTCCTGAAGTAAATTAATAATGCTCTCGGACTGGGCATAAATCGGCACCATAATCACCGCGATAACCACAAAAAATACTGTGGCAATACCGCTGAGCACGCGCACATTGGGTTTTTTATCTATATAGGCCTCGTGAAGATCGCAGACATACATGGCCGCTGAAGAGTTCACCATACTGTTAAAGGAACTCAACACCGCCGCCGCAATGGCAGCGGCAAATACCCCTGATAGCCAGCTTGGTAGCAAGTCACCGACAATCCGACCATAGGCTTGATCGCCTATATCGCCATAGAGTTTAAAGGCCACAATACCCGGAATAACCACCATGCTTGGGATAAAGATCACGCGGATAAAGGCCGCCGCATAGACACCCTTTTGCGCCTCTTGAACCGTGGGTGCGGCCATGGCGCGCTGGGTAATGGTCTGGTTGGTGCTCCAGTAAAAAATTTGAATCAGGAACATACCGGTTAACAGTGTGTGCCAGGGGACTGGTGATGCACTGTCGCCAATCAATGTTAGCCGTTCCGCGGGAATGCCGCTAAAGTCAAAATCAATTGCCATCAGGGACAGCACCACAATCAATAAACCCATGGCCAATACCAAGACGCCGCCGTAGGTGTCTGAGACGGCAACGGCTCGCAGACCACCAAGCACCGAGTAAGCAGCACCCAAAACAGCAAAGGCAATGGCGACAGTCAGCAGGTCCGCTTCAATGCCGGTCATGGAAATCATAAACAGGGCGCCGGTATAGATCACCGCGGGCTGGAAGACAAAGACATTGATAAACAGAAACATGGTCGAGACCAGGGCGCGGATATGTTTGCTGTCGTAGCGTTTCTCCAAGAGCTCGGTTGTGGTGGTGCAGTTGTTTCTGTAATACACCGGTAAAAAGACTTTGGCCAGAACCATTAGGCCAACAAAGCCCGCCAGTTCCCAGAGCGCTAAGAGCATCATCTGATTGCCATTCATGCCCACCAGCTGGTCTGTGCTGAGATTGGTCAAGGTGATAGAGCCCGCCACAAAGACCCAGGTGAGACCGCCACCGGCGAGAAAATACTCTTTATTAGAGTCAGTGGAATGTCGGTTCTGCCCGGTGCATTTGATATAGGTAATCAGTGCGATGGCACCTAGAACAAGACAGAATACAGCTAGCTGGATGGTTTGTTCACTCAAGGGGAAGCCTCTTTTTAATTTTTATTATTACTATTTATTGTTTTTATTTTTTGTCTTTTTTAAATTCTAAATTTTCCAAACTGTTACGCCATGGGGCTCTATCGTTGTGTTGCCCAGAACAACAGTGATGTTGGGATCCAAGGGCAGAACCTGCTGATGCTGCGAATAGTTAAAGGCAAACATCAGATTACCCCGCTGGCTGATACGAATATCTTCGCCAAATCTGTAGGTCTGAATATCAGCTTGCTGACACTGCTGCTGGAAAAAATCCAATAGAAAAGCTCGGTTGGTCAAGGTGGCCATATAGGTAAAGCGCTGGTTGCGGACTATGGCCGGCTCAGCGTTTTCGTAGCTTGCGACCACTTCTAGATGGCTAGAGTGTCCGATATCCAACTGTTCACGCCAGATACCACTCTCATATATATGGTTATTCCAGCTTAGAGACTCGCGACAATCGGCACGCAAGGTCTCAACCGAGAGCACTCGTATAGGAATTAATTGCTGTAATAATCCAGGGGGCAGATTGTTGGGATAGCTAAACTCTGAGGTTTTGGCGCCGGCTCTGGGGCCAAAGATAAATTGCGTGCTAGAGGCACGGCACTTGTCGACAAAGGCCTGATCAACGATCGGCAGGCTAGGTGCAATAATTAATTTATAGACTGAGAAATCTGCATCCACGGAGATAAAGTCAATATTGACCCCGAGCTCACGGAGTGCGCTGTAATAGGAAAGCTGCACATTATTAAAATCATAGGCTTCTCCCTGGCGCTCTATATCGCTGACCCAGAGGCCTTCGACACCGGTAATAATTGCCACAGAGGCTGCCTGTAAAGGCTGGTTCTCTATATCCAGCTGCGCCACTTCCGCCATTGCCTGCTCAGCTTCCGGCCAGGCTTCGGACTTGGAATTATCCGGTCGCAACAGTCCAGCATGCATTTGCTCCTGAGCAAAAGGCGCCTGACGCCAGCGGAAATAGCAGACGCAGTCGGCGCCGTGGGCAAAGGCTTCCAATGTCCAAAAGCGAATCATGCCCGGGGCGGGGCGCGGGTTATTATTCGCCCAGTTAACCGGCCCAGGCTGTTGCTCCATAACCCAGAAACCGCGATTTAACAGGCCGCGGGTTTGGTCGTGATAATAGGTGGCAAAGTCTGGATGACCGGTGCGCATATAGCGGCGCAGTTCCTCTGTGGGCGCGTCGGTCATTAACAGATCAGTGCGTCCCAAGGGGTAGTTATCATAGCTGGTGAAGTCCAATGGCGCAGCCAGGGCATGGTTATCCACTGCGGTTTCATTCATGGGAATAAAATTGTGAGTGATAAATTTTCCCGGCGCATGCTGGCGAATCATTTCAACCATGGGGTTGTGATAGTTGATTACCTGATCCGATGAAAAGCGTCGATAAGCTAGCCGGTGAGCCGGATTGGTTTCGGTGACCGCGCCTATGGGTAGTTCGATCTCGGTAAAGTCTCGATACTCCATAGACCAAAACACATTGCCCCAGCCTGTATTGAGCTTTTGTATGCTGCCGTAGCGTCGGCGGCACCAGTCTTGAAACGCTTGCCGAGCAAGCTCGGAGCCACTCAGTGCAGTGTCATGGCAGCAGAGCTCATTGTCTGTTTGCCAACCCACTACTGCATCATTAGTACCGTAACGCTGCGCTAGGGCTTCGGTGATACGCAGTGACTCACGCAGATAAATTGGGCTGGAGAAATCATAGTGACGGCGTGAGCCAAAGCCGCGGGTGCGTCCAGTGTCTGGATCTACGGGCAGTATCTCTGGGTACAGGTCGCACAACCATTTCGGTGGTGTTGCAGTGGGGGTGCCCATTACGACTTTTAGGCCGGCACCGGCCAGTGTTGCCACAGACTTATCCAGCCAGGCAAAGTCATATTCTCCGGGGTTGGGTTCCAGGCGCGACCAGGCAAATTCGCCGATACGCACATAGGTCAGACCCAGATCCGCCATCATCTTGGCATCTTCGTGCCACTGGGACTCAGGCCAGTGCTCTGGGTAGTAGCAGACTCCGAACATAGTACTTAATGCCTTTTATTATTTTTTATAAAACGTCAGACCACTGGCCCAGAGGTGCTTAAAGCCTTTCCAAGGATCTTCGAACTGGTGGTCTGCACCCTTATATTGCTGGCTGCTCTCACGGGTCGGCAGGTAGGCGCAGCGGGCTGGATCGGCTTTTACATGGCAGTCGAGAAACGCCAGGCTCATATGCTCGACCACTCTATTAATAATTTCTGTATCCCAGACCGGATCGAAGTAATGACCCAGCTCAAAGTCTGTGGCAAAGGACGCAGCTGGTGCCGGATGAGGTCCAATATTGTGCCGGGCATTTGCAAATACCAATAGATAGTTATGCTCGGAGCCGGTGCGTTCGTGGAGCCTTTTGATACCATTTTTAAAGCCCGAGGTATTGTCTTGGTCGCCGGCCAAGTAAAAGGTTGGTACAGTGATTTTTGCCATAGCATCAATATCGTGGACACTGGCTTCACCGCCCCAGGGAGCGAGTAGCTGAACGGCTTTCCAACGTGGGTCCAACTGCTCTCCACCGCCGAAACAGGAATTTAGCGTGAAGGGCAGGACCAAGGCGAAGGCTGTGGGAACACCACCCTGTTTGAAAAATTCTGACTCAAAAGCATAACAGCCACCGACAGTATTGATAGCGCCAAAGCCGCCCATAGAATGGCCGATAATCGCGGCTCTATCGGTGTCCACAATGGCTTCTACTGGAGAAGTTTGGTCGGCAAAATAATCCAGTAAAAATTGCTGATCTCGAGCTCGGTTATAGAGAGTGTTAATAAAGCCTGCAGGTCGATCTGATTCATCTTTGATGTCTGCATTGGTGGAGCCGCTATGATCTATGCCCACCACCACATAGCCATGACTGGCCAGATGTTCACCCAGATAAAACATCTGTGTGCGATAGCCGGTAAAACCATGGGATAAGAGGATTAGCGGGAAACTGCCCTCACTGAGAGCCGGTGCATCGCGGTACGCCTGGCCCTGGAGTTCAAAAGGGTTGTGCAGGCGGGTAACGTTTTTATAGGTAGCTAATTTGCGCTGCTCTTGAGGCTTGGCTTGAGCCGTTGGATACCAGACTTCCAGTACCAGCTGGCGTTCAGTGTTGAGAATAAAATTGGCGGTATTTAAGCGCTTGGGGTCGGTGGCGGTGATAGTGGTCACGCCCACAGTGTAGGTGCCGGGGAAGGCGAGTTCTGGGGTTACTGGAGGTTGATCAGTATAAAGTTGCTCGGCGTTTTTCACTTCCTCGCTGACGGCATTGCCAGTTAGCGCTCCAGAAAGCAATACGACGATTCCCAGCCATTTAATCGACAAGCTGTTCCCCTTTTATTATTTTTATTTTCGTGCTTTTTATCAGCGTTGTTGTTGCTGCCGAATCACGTTATGGTTGCGACATATTAAAACACAGAAAGGCCGGTATACAGGCCAACGTCGGCGCCAGTTGGCGAAAATAATAATCCTTCCAATAATATGCGAGGTCGTCCAATGGGCGAATGTGCAAATTACCCCAGTCTCTCGGGACGCTGTGTCTTTATTACTGGCGGTGCCACCGGTATTGGTGCGGCTATGGTAGAAGCCTTTGCCTTGCAGAATTCGAAAGTGGCTTTTGTTGACTTGGATTCGACGGCTGCGGAAACTCTCTGTGCGCGATTGGAATCGAAAACGGGCAGGCGCCCTTGGTTTAAGCAGGTCGATGTTACCGATGTGTCAGCACTGCAGGATTCTATCGAAAACGCTGTCGCTGAGTTGGGGCCACTCCAAGCGCTGGTCAATAATGCCGCCAATGACCAGCGTCATTCTCCTGAAGATGTGACTCCAGAAAGTTGGCGTGACTGCATGGCAATCAATCTGGATGCGACCTTTTTCGGCGCTCAGGCGGCGGCTAAGGTTATGACTGCGGCTAATACTCAGACTAAGAGCCAGGGCGGCTCAATTATTAATTTCAGCTCTATCAATGCACTGCTAGGCCCAGCCAATATGCCCGGTTATGTGGCGGCTAAGGCGGGTATTGTCGGCTTGAGCAAAGCGTTGGCGGCGGACTACGGCGAGGCGGATATTCGCGTCAATGCGATTTTACCCGGCTGGGTAGTGACCGAACGTCAGCTTGATACCTGGCTAACACCAGAGGCGGAAGCGGATTGGATGGAGCAGGTCTCCCTTAAAAAACGACTGTTACCGGAAGAGGTGGCCAATCTGGCATTATTTCTGGCGGCGGACGACAGTCGCATGATCACCGGCCAGGCCTTCACCATCGACGGCGGCAGGACCTAAGCTAATGACTGAAGCATTATTTATTGCTGGGGACTGGGGCACGACTCATCTGCGTCTCTATCTTTGCCAACATAATTCCAGCCAAGCGCTGAATATTGTAGCCACCCAGATGGGACCGGGGGTGAGCCAGGTGGAAGGTAATTTTGAACAGATCTTCTTTGATTTAGCCGGCCAGTGGTTTGAGGATCATGGGCCTATGCCGGTGATTTTATCCGGTATGGTGGGGTCCAATATTGGCTGGCATGCCGCCCCTTATATAGATTGCCCCGCCAGTGCCGAACAGATTGTCGCTGGCCGCACAGGATTCCAAGCTAGGGGTATAGATTTTTCGATTATCTCGGGTCTGCGCACCACCAACCCACTGGGAACGCCCGATCTGATGCGTGGAGAAGAGCTGCAGTTATTGGGGTGGATGGGCGCAGCCGCGGGCCCCACAAATAAAAGCACAGGCGCAGAGTTAGTCGTATTGCCGGGGACCCACAATAAATGGGCGCTGGTGAGGGGTGGCAAGATTGAGACCTTTGTGACCGCACTGACTGGTGAGCTCTATTCATTGCTACAAAATCACAGTGTCCTTATTGCCAATGGGGAATCTGCAGACTTCTCAGATGATATCTTTCTGCAGGGGGTCAAAGTGGCGACAACATTGGAGTCGGGTCAGCTGCTACAGGCGCTATTTGCCACGCGCAGTCGTCAGGTCTTGGGTGAGTTGTCAGAGTCCTATGCCTCTTCCTATTTGTCCGGTCTATTGATCGGCTCCGATGTGGTTGGCTCTGTTGCTCTGATGGAAAAACAGATGGGCAGGATTTCATCCGTTGAGCTAATTGGGGAGTCAGCTCTGAGTCGCTGTTATCAACTGGCGTTGGAATCTGTGGATATCAAAGCCGAACTGCGGGATGCAACTCAGATTAGCATTTCTGGTTATCAAGCTGTTTATGCGGCTGTTTATGAGGTGACTCAATCATAACTTTAATCCTCTCTCTAAAACTCTTTACTCAACTCTTTTCACACTTCTCAAGAGACATAGTGCTATGAACGAAAAGCTTGAAAACTGGTTTTCTAAAATGCCTGTGATAGCCATCTTGCGCGGCGTAAAACCAGATGAAGTCGTAGCTATTGGAGAGTCTCTCTACAAAGCTGGGATAGGCATTATTGAAGTGCCTTTGAATTCCCCAGAGCCACTGGCGAGCATAAAAAACTTAGCTGAGGCCTTGGGCGATCGCTGTGTTATCGGCGCCGGAACTGTATTGACCGAAGCCGAGGCCGAAGGGGTTGCCGCTGCCGGCGGTGAGATCGCTGTGAGCCCCAATACCAACCCAACTGTAATCGCCCGCAGTCTTGTATTGGGTATGGTGCCAATGCCGGGCTGGGCAACGGTGACTGAAGCCTTGGTTGCCTATCAGGCCGGTGCCCGCTATTTAAAATTATTCCCTGCAGCAACCTATGGCCCGGAGCATATTAAAGGGGCTAGTGCTGTATTGCCGACGGACTGCAAGGTGCTGGCGGTCGGTGGCGTAGGCGCAGACTCGGCCGCTGCTTGGTTGAGTGCTGGTGTCGATGGTTTTGGTATTGGCTCTGAACTGTATAAGCCGGGCGATAGTGCCGAGCAGGTTTATCAGCGAGCAGTGGCTGTGGTGGCCGCACTTAAGACTGCTAGAGAGGGTTGAAAAGAATGGCCAAATCGGCAGTGAGTGCGACATTAATTGAAAGCCTCAAGGTTAAAAATACGTTGGGGGAGGGCATTATCTGGGACGCGACTAGCGCCTGCATTTGGTGGACCGATATAGATGGCAGCAAACTTTATCGCTATCAGTCCGAGGATAAACAGCTCGATCACTGGACTACACCTGAACGCTTGGGGTCTTTTGCCCTAGTTAGTGACAGCGAATTTTTGATCTGTGGCTTTGCCAGTGGTTTTGCTTACTTCAATCCCCACAGTGGAGAGCTGCAGTGGCTGGAAAAAATTGAGCAGAATAATCCGGGCACCCGACTCAATGATGGTCGCGCCGATCGACAGGGACGCTTTTGGGCAGGGAGTATGGTTGAGTCCGGTGATCAGAACGCCGGCGCTCTGTATTGCCTAGATCAGCAATTGCAGGTAACTCGTAAAGTCTCTGGGTTAACTATTTCAAATGGGCTCTGCTGGAGTCCAGACTCGACGGTTATGTATCACACGGATACGCCATCTCGTCGGATTCATGCCTATGATTTTGACCCTGCTACTGGCGCCATTGCCAATCAACGCTGCTTAGTGCGCACCGAGAAAGGCTGTTTCCCCGATGGTTCTACTGTGGATGTCGAAGGCTATATTTGGAATGCTCAGTGGGGTGCCAGTCAGGTGGTTCGCTATAACCCAACAGGCGAGGTGAATTTTATTTTGCCGCTGCCGGTCAGTCAGCCAACCTGTGTCGCCTTTGGTGGGCCGCAGTTAGATAGACTCTTTATTACCAGTGCAACTCAGGGGCTTGATGAGCAGGCGCTGTTAGCCGAGCCAGAGGCGGGTAATGTCTTGGTCTTTCAAACCAATATTTCAGGCACTCCAGATTCGCGCTTTATCGCGGGTTAAAAAACGCAATAATAACCCTAGCTAGAGACTGCTGATATAGGTCAGTGCTGTTATCGACTAGCGATAAAAACAGGATAATAAGCTCATGAATTACTTCCGACCTCTGTATCCATTCCTAATGGGATGGGCCCTGATTCTCTATACCTCAACATTTTCCGAGATAGGTCTTATCAATGGGCTCGGCCAGTTAGTGCTTTTCGGTCTAGTGGTCTGCCTGCCAATCTGGCGCACTGGGCGTATGAGTTATGTGGATATAGGCTGGCCCTGGGGGCTGGTTTTGCTCGGTGTGATTAGCTATTGGTTCAGTGATGGGTACTGGCTGCGCTCTCTGGTGGTCAGTGGAATAGTGGTTTTGATTGGTCTACGGATGGGCATGGGCGCACTCAAAATGTGGCGCATGGGGCTGTTGAAAAAGGAATTTCCCCGCTATCAATATCAGCGGGGACGCTGGGAGAGGGATGGCAAAACCAACGTTCAGCTAGCGCTGCAGGTGGATGCCATTTCTCAGGGGCTGGCCAATGCATCCTTTTTAGCGCTGCCGATTTTTATTATTGCCTCGAATAATAGTCCGACATTGTCGATGTTTGAGTTGGCTGGATTACTGATTTGGCTGCTGGCATTTGCCATGGAAACTGTGGCAGATATGCAAAAATTAACGTTTTTGCAAAAGATGAAAAAAGAGGGCAAACAGCGTCAGGTTTGCGATGTGGGTCTCTGGCGCTACTGCCGGCATCCGAATTATTTTGCTGAATGGATGGTGTGGAATGGCCTGGTGATCGCGGCTATACCCTCTTGGTTAGCATTGCAGGGCAGTGAAACGACTCTGGTTTGGGTGTTGCTTGGTTTCGGGCTGCTGTTTACTTCGCGAATGATGTACAGCACCTTAGTTTATGTCACGGGGGCGGTACCCTCGGAGTATTACTCAGCTCAGAAGCGTCCTGGCTATGCAGAGTATCAGCAGCATACTAATCGCTTTTTTCCTGGGCCGCGGCGGGGAAGTTAGTCTAGTCACCAAGCTGGGTGGCTTTGTTGAAATTACACGGCATGCTGTCATCCTGAGTGCAGCCGAAGGATCTTTTTGTTGGGTTCGGGCAAACCCATAAACGGGCCCTGATTGATCGCAAAGGGTCTACATGGCTTCGCTGAAATATTTCGGGGACTGAGGGATGACACTCAGTCCTGTCATCCTGAGAGAGCGCAGCGAACCGAAGGATCTCATGCAGAATTGCAGCGTAAAATATGAAATGCAGTACACCGGGGAGATTCCTCGGCTAGGCTCGGGATGACACGCTAGATTGTCATAAGGGTTTTTTATTTTGCTGCCGCAGATTTTGTCGTTTGAGCTAACCCAATAGCGCTACGGAGATAATACTCACGGACTATATCAAGCGTTTCTTCGCGCCTATCGACCCCTTTTACGCAATCAGTTATGAATAGGTAGTA
>JAFMBU010000143.1 GCA_017858295.1 Porticoccaceae bacterium
AGAGGATGAGATTGCTGAAATTATGAATGACGTGGATCTGGACTTTCTATAGACCTGCTTTTTAACAGATCCAACCCTGCTGCGCAGTTTGTCTCTTGCCGCCGCAGGCGCTTCATTACTTCTTGGTAAATTCTTTTTGTTTTAGCAAACCGGTAATTTCATATTGGCGAAGTATTCTAACTGCGCCTCTTTGCTCGGCAGTGCCATTGCTTCATCCACCACAGTGCGGGTTAAATGAGGTGCAAAGGCATGGATGAAATCATACATATAGCCTCTCAAATAAGTGCCTTTGCGAAAACCAATGCTTGTTACGCTGGATTCAAACAGGTGCCCTGCTTCTATGGCCACCAGATCAGTATCTAAAACTGGGTCATAGGCCATATGAGCCACTATGCCGATGCCCAACCCCAGACGCACATAGGTTTTGATCACATCGGCATCAGTGGCGGTAAACACCACCTTGGGTTCCAGATGCTTTTTACTAAAGGCATCGTCCAAGCGGGAGCGACCAGTAAAGCCAAATACATAGGTCACTATAGGATGTTGCGCAACATCTTCAATGGTCAGATTCGCCAGCTGCGCCAGAGGATGATTTTTCGGTACCAAGATGCAGCGGTTCCAGCGATAACAGGGCATCATCAGCAAATCGTTGTAGAGCTCCATAGCTTCAGTGGCTATGGCAAAATCCACTGTACCATCGGCGGCTTTCTCAGAAATCTGCACCGGCGTGCCCTGATGCATATGCAATGACACCTCGGGATACTTGGCAATAAACCCCTGAATCACCGCGGGCAGTGCGTAGCGTGCCTGAGTGTGGGTGGTGGCTATGCTGAGACTGCCTTTATTCGGGCTGTTATGTTGCTGGGTTAACTGTTTGATACTCTCGACTTGACGCAGAATATCGCCGGCAATTTTAAGTATCTCTTCTCCTGTGGGAGTCACCCGAGTTAGATGCTTGCCGCTGCGGGAGAATATTTCCACACCCAGTTCGTCTTCCAGTAGACGGATCTGTTTGCTGATACCCGGCTGAGAGGTGTAGAGGCTTTTAGCGGTGGCTGAAACGTTGAGGTCGTGGTGGGCGACCTCCCAGATATAGCGCAGTTGTTGTAGTTTCATGGCATTTCCTCGGCAACAATTGGACAGCTAAGCCTGACATTCGGCTGCATCCAAATCTAAACTCAGGTTGAAACATACCCCTATCTATACGATAAAGCTATAAAAATATACAAAACTATTCCTTCTTAGAATAGTGTCAGCTTGCTAAAGTGCGTCGATTATTCAGCCTAAAAGTGACAGCCCTACTCAATGATTGACCTGATTCTCTATATTGCCTCTGGCGCTGCTGTGGGCCTGGCCATAGGCCTGACTGGCGTCGGTGGCGGCTCGCTGATGACACCGCTGCTGATTCTATTTGGCTTTCCCTACAATGTCGCGATCGGCACCGACCTACTCTATGCGGCGATTACCAAGGCCGGGGGTGTTGTCAGTCACCAGAAACAGAAAACCATTCAGTGGCGCACCGTACGTATGCTCGCCCTGGGCAGTGTGCCGGCGTCGGTGATTACCGCCCTATTCCTCAGTCAAGTATTTAACGATTCGTCGGAATACGAGAGCATATTGACTCGTAGCCTCGGCGTTATGTTGGTGCTGACGGCTACTGTAATACTGTTAAACGGCCGCTTGCGCCAGACAGTTAAAGTAAAATCTGAAATAAGCGAAGGGTTTTTCATCCGTCACAACGACGTGGTGATTTTTTTAGTGGGTATCTTTTTAGGGGTGTTTGTCACCCTATCATCAGTGGGTGCTGGCGCCTTTTGTGCCGCCGTATTGATGGTGCTCTACCCCCATATGCCGGCGCTGAAGGTGGTTGGCACCGATATAGCCCACGCCGTACCACTTACGCTAGTGGCTGGCCTTGGGCATCTTATCTGGCTGGGTAATGTTGATTTTATGCTGTTGGGCTGTCTCTTGATTGGCTCGCTACCGGCGATCCATCTGGGCACTCGACTGGCGAGGAAAATTCCGAGCAATATACTGCAAACCGCGATAGCGACGCTTCTTTTAGGAATGGGTATTAAGTTTGCGATTTTCTAAACAACAATAGAGCCACAACTAGATAAAATCCGAACCGAATCGAGCGACAAAAAAACCAAACATCAATGCGTAAAAAAGATAGTACAGTATTGAATGGCGGGATTTCTTACGCACTTCTTTTAACGCCTGGCCCGCCTGTTCAGCCAGATCCCGCTGCTCTATTTCAATTTGTAGGAAGTGCAGGTCCTCACCCATGGGTTGATCTTTATAGCGTTTAAGTATCTCTGCGTCGGACAGCTGCAGGTATTTTCGAGATCGTAAAACCGCCATAGTTAATTCTCTGCCACCAAGTTCACTCTACTCGCGTCTACTCTTTAAGTTCGTTAGCGACGCCATGGGGAACATGACCTGTGGCCACGTGCTCGCTGGCGGAGCTACAGTGAACCTGCTGATCATCGAAAAAAACGTCGGCGCCGAAAGACTTGAGGAAGTCCCCTTTGCTGAGCCCACCGAGAAACAGGCTTTCATCGATTCGAATACCCCACTCTCGCAGTGTGCGCACAACACGCTCATGAGCTGGAGCAGCTCGTGCGGTGACCAGGGCAGTGCGAATCGGGCACTCATCGATGGGAAATTCTGCCTGCAGTGAGTGCAGTGTCTGCAGGAATGTCTTAAATGGGCCCGCGTCCAAAGGCATACGCGCTTCGGCTTTTTCATTGGCGGTAAAGGCGTCTAGACCACGCTCCTTAAAGATCCGCTCGGAGGCATCTGAGAACAGTACGGCGTCGCCATCGAAGGCAAAGCGCAGCTCATCGGATTCGCTGATGCTCTTCTGGGATGGCAATAGCGTTGCCGCCGCCATACCGCTATCCAAGGCGCTGCGAACGTCCTGGGCATTGGTACTCAAAAACAAATGGCAGGCAAAGGCCGAGACATATCTATAGGGCGAGTTGCCCCCGGAAAAAGCAGCCCGAGTAATATTGAGACCATAGTGGGCAATGGAATTAAACACCCGCAGGCCGGTATCGGCTGAATTTCTCGATAGCAGGATCACCTCTACCCGGGGCTCACCACCAAGCTTTTCATTGATTCGCAACAGCTTGGTCACCAGAGGGAAGGCTTCACCTGGCTCGAGAATATCGTCCTCGTGTTCACGCTGATATTTTGAATAAGCGGCCACACCCTGAGTTTCATAGATCTCATGACTCTCACGCATATCAAATAGTGCGGTTGAGGAAATCGCGATAACCAGCTTGGGGCCGTTTAATTCAGACATAATGCTATCTCTTTATATTGCTCTCTATTGAGTTCGCTATTGAGTCCTCTATCTTGCACTCTAAGACGCTTTTTGCGCTGCAGCATCGCTGGTAGCTTGCTCTTCCTCAGCAAAATACTCTCTGGACAGGCGAAACACAACCGGCGCCAAGAACACCAGAGCGATTAGGTTTGGAATTGCCATCATACCGTTGAGCACATCGGACATTTTCCACACCAACTCTAAACTCATCTGGGTACCGAGAAAAATACCCACTACCCAGAGTACTCGGAACGGCACGATCACCTTGGGACCGAGCAAGAATTCAGCACAGCGCTCACCGTAGTAGCTCCAGCCCAACATAGTGGTAAAGCCAAACAGAATAATACACAGAGTCAAAATAATATCGCCAAAGGGTAATTGCGAACTGAAGGCAGCCGACGTCATGGCGGCACCATACAACTCACCATCCCAGACACCGGTAACCACCAGAACAAGGCCGGTCATGGTGCAGATAATCAGCGTGTCAATAAAAGTACCGAGCATGGCGATTGAGCCCTGACGCACTGGGCTATTGGTCTCAGCGGCAGCGTGAGCAATCG
Organism: Porticoccaceae bacterium; assembly: GCA_017858295.1. GTDB lineage: Bacteria > Pseudomonadota > Gammaproteobacteria > Pseudomonadales > Porticoccaceae > HTCC2207. Next base: position 3,892 of record JAFMBU010000143.1, read on the forward strand.
GCGCTGAACCGAGGCCAGACTCATTGGAAAAGACCCCTCGGGCGACACCGCTCTGCAGCGCCAACATGATTGTTGCACCGACAAAGCCGCCGGTGGCTGCAGCGCCGTTAAACGCTGTATCAACGATTAAGAACACTGCAGCAGGCACTTCGGCGGCATTGAGAATTAAAATACTCATGGTGGCCAGCAGATAGATAATTGCCATTAGAGGAACCAGCTTGCCAGCGACTTCGGCGATGCGCTTAATGCCGCCAAGCAGGACTATGCCCACCAGTACTGACATAACAATACCACTCACCAGAGTCGGCACATTGAAATTGCTCTGCAGGATCTGGGATACAGCATTGGACTGCACTGTGTTGGCCAAACCAAAACCAGCCAAGGCGCCAAAAAAGGCGAACAGCATTCCCAGCCACTTCCACTTCGCGCCAAGACCATTCTTGATGTAGTACATGGGTCCGCCGACTTTTTTACCCAGCTCGTCGGTTTCACGGTAGTGAACGGCCAATACCGCTTCAGCATATTTGGTTGCCAGGCCGATTACGGCAGCACACCACATCCAGAAAAGTGCTCCGGGTCCACCCAGGGCGATAGCCGTTGCAACGCCGACAATATTACCTGTGCCCACTGTGGATGAGAGTGCCGTCATCAATGCATTAAAGGGGCTGATCTCCCCTTCGCCACTGCCTTTGCGGCCCTTAAACAACTGTTTAAAGGCATAGGGAATCTTGGTGATGCTGATTCCTTTGAGACCTATAGATAAATAGATTCCGGTTCCCAGTAGCAGTGCCAGCATACCTGGCCCCCAAATTACCTCTCTCATGGTGTCGATTATCTGTTCAAACATATCAGTGCCTTTTAGTACTTTTTATTATTGTTTTTAATCG
>JAFMBU010000144.1 GCA_017858295.1 Porticoccaceae bacterium
GCCGAAGCCGCCCTGCAATTTGATGGGCTGAGTATCCTTATTACCGAGACCGCTCGCGAAGCCTCAGCCCAGAGTCGAGCACTGGCGTTTTTTAGTGCAGAGCAGGATTTTCCGATCCTTAACTTCCCCGACTGGGAAACCCTGCCCTACGATATTTTCTCGCCCCACCAGGATATTGTCTCGGCGCGCCTGCAAACACTGTCCAATCTGCCCAACGCTCAGCACGCACTGTTAATAGTACCGCTGCCAACGTTGATGCACAGACTGGCACCCACCGACTTTATTGCCTCGCGAACCTTTTCCTATCAGGTCGGCGAGCTACTGGATCGCGACGAACTTCAGCAACAGTTGTCTCGAGCCGGCTACAACCGTGTCGAAACCGTTTATGAGCACGGCGAATACGCCTTTCGCGGTTCACTGATCGATATCTACCCCATGGGTGCCAAACAGCCTTTCCGCATTGATCTTCTGGACGATGAAATCGAAAGTCTGCGACTATTTGATTCCGAGTCTCAGCGCACCTCTGAAAATGTCACTGAGATTGAACTGCTGCCGGCGCGAGAGTTCCCCCTCGACAAGCAGGCCTGCAACCAATTTTTAAATAACTGGCACACGCATTTCGATAAGGACCCGGCTAAATGTCCGGTGTATCGCGATATTAAAGATGGCATTGCGCCTCAGGGTATCGAATATTATCTAAGCCTGTTTTTTGACCAAACCGCCACCCTGTTTGATTACCTGCCGGAAAAGGTACAGTTGTTTAGCCATGTAGGCATCGAAGACGCCTCCCTCGCCTTCTGGCAGGATACCAACGCCCGCTATGCGGAGTATGGTGTTGATCCCACTCGCCCTATCCTGTCACCGAGAGAATTGTTTCTCGGTGTCGAGGAAGTCTTCGAGCAGATCAAGAAACTACCCCGCACCGAGATCGATCGTCAGCCTGCCAAAGCCGGTGCTGGCAGCATCAATTTCAATCTCCGCGCCGTGCCCGACGTGGCAGTCAACTCCAAACTCAGCAATCCCCTGTCCAGCCTGCAAGAGTTTATTCAAGGCTTTGATGGTCGTGTGCTGTTTTGTGCTGAGTCCGCCGGACGTCGCGAAGTGCTCGCAGGGTTTTTAAAGAAGATTGATATAGTCGCCACTGAAGTGGATAACTGGCAGGGCTTTATAAACACTAGCAACCGCTTCTCGGTGACCACCTACCCCATAGATCAGGGACTCTACAGTCCAGACCAGGGCATCTGCCTGATCACCGAAGGGGAACTCTTTGGCCAACAGGTTATGCAGCGCCGCCGTCGCTCCAAAGCCTCAGAGTCGCCGGATCATATTTTTAAAAGCCTCGCCGAACTGCAGCACGGCGCGCCCGTGGTGCATATGGATCACGGCGTGGGTCGCTTCCAGGGACTGGTTACCCTTGAAGTGGACAAGTCAGTGCAGGAATTTCTGATGCTGGTCTATGCCAATGACGCCAAACTCTATGTGCCGGTTTCATCTCTGCATCTGATCAGCCGCTTTGGCGGCGGCGATCAATCCATGGCGCCCCTGCATAAATTGGGCACCGATAAGTGGACCAAGGCGAAAGAGAAAGCCGCTAAACAGATTCGTGACACCGCCGCTGAACTGCTGGATATTTACGCTCGCCGAGCAGCGCGCAAAGGCTTCGCCTGTGACAACAATGAAGAGGACTACCGCAAGTTTAGCGGCGAGTTCCCCTTCGAAGAAACCGCCGACCAGCTCGAAGCCATCGACGCCGTGCGCCGGGATCTGCTCAGCCCGCAACCGATGGACCGGTTGGTCTGTGGTGATGTGGGTTTCGGTAAAACCGAAGTGGCTATGCGCGCCGCCTTTACCGCCGTCTCCAGTAGCAAGCAGGTAGTCATTCTGGTTCCCACCACACTTCTCGCTCACCAGCATCTACAAAACTTCCGCGACCGCTTTGCCAACTGGCCGATAAAAGTCGAAGAGCTCTCTCGCTTCCGCACCGCTCAAGAACAGGAACAGGTGATTGCCGACACAGAGAACGGCAAAGTGGATATCCTCATCAGTACCCACAAACTGCTCCATGCCAAGATCGATTTTGAACGCCTGGGTCTGCTGATTATCGACGAAGAACACCGCTTTGGTGTGCGCCAAAAAGACAAGATTAAATCCATGCGTAGCTCGGTGGATATTCTCACCATGACCGCGACACCGATTCCCCGAACCCTGAATCTGTCCATGCATGCGGTGCGCGACCTGTCGATTATTGCCACCCCCCCAGCGCGACGTCTATCGGTGAAAACCTTTATCCGCCAGCGGGAAGATCGTATTACCCGCGAGGCCATACTGCGTGAAATTCTGCGCGGTGGTCAGGTTTACTTCTTGCACAACGATGTTAAAAATATTCAGCGCACCGCCGATGAATTGGCCGCCCTGGTGCCAGAGGCGCGCATCAATATAGCTCACGGGCAGATGCGCGAACGCCAGCTGGAACAGGTGATGTCAGACTTTTATCACCAGCGCTTTAACGTGTTGGTTTGTACCACCATTATTGAAACCGGCATCGATATACCCAGCGCCAATACTATATTGATTGAGCGCGCAGATAAGTTTGGCCTCGCCCAGCTGCACCAGCTGCGCGGTCGTGTGGGTCGCTCCCACCACCAGGCCTATGCCTACCTCTTAACACCGCCACCGAAGACCATCACTTCCGACGCACAAAAACGTCTGGAAGCCATTTCTGCCGCCGATCACCTGGGCTCGGGCTTTACCCTAGCGACCAACGATTTAGAAATCCGCGGTGCTGGCGAGCTGCTCGGCGAAGAACAGAGCGGCCATATTCAGGCGATTGGCTTTACCCTCTATCTGGAAATGCTTGAGCGTGCGGTCAACGCGATTAAAAATGGCAAGCAGACAGAATTGGGATCCCCTCTGGATCAGGGCATTGAGGTTAATCTCCATCTGCCGGCACTGATACCAGATGACTATCTGCCCGACGTCAATATGCGCCTGACACTCTATAAACGCCTCGCCAACTGTCAGACTGAACGCGATCTCTATGAATTACAGGTAGAGATGATCGACCGTTTTGGACTCTTGCCGGAACCGGCCAAAACACTATTTGAACTGGCCAAACTGCGGCAGATGGGCGAGCGCCTTGGATTGATAAAAATTGAAGCCGGCCCCAATGGCGGACGGCTTAAGTTTAGCGCCAGTACGCCAGTGGAACCCATGACTATTATTGAAATGGTGCAGAAACGACCCGGCACATTCCGCTTGCAAAATAATGATCAATTGAGTTTCACTACAGAGATGGAAACGGCTGAAGAGCGCGTGGATAAGCTAACCTATATTCTCGAACAACTTATGCCTGAGGAGAGCGACAGCTGAGGATCGCTGTTTATTAAGGCTATCTTGAAAGCATGACCAATGGAATGATAAGCATGACAATAGACAAGCGACAGCGACCATCGCGCCAGGCCATCAGCCTGTGGATTGCCCTGTTGGCGCTAAGCAGCAGCTTGAGTGTCGCACAGGAGAGCGGCGAGCAGACTGAAGACGCCGCCCCTTGGTATCAGGTTGAAGTAGTTATTTTCACCCAGCAGGGTTATGCAGGCGAAGAACAGCCGCCGCGCAGTTACAATCTCGACTTTCCAGATAACAGCCTCGATCTCCTAGAACCGGGTCAGGTTTCACATAACAACTATCCTGTGGCCGGCAATGGTCTTATCTCAAACTTGCCCTCAAATGTAGCCTCAGCCACAGCCGACCGAATCATTCCCTTAGCTACGGTAGCTGATCCCGCCCTCGGCTTTGCCGAGCTGGAACTGGATATTTCAGAAGAGCAAACTGAAGACGAGCTCCTTGAACAAAAAACCCCCTTCGACGACTACGATCTCGCCCAGATAAATGCCCAAGACGCCGCGTTCTTGGCCAACAATTTAGCCGGCAACCTAGCCGACAACCAATCCGAAACCGCCGAAGAGACCTATGTTCCTCAGTACGAGCCCAGCTTCGTCAAACTGCCCCGCGATGTGCGCAACCTAAATGAGAGCTCTCGGGCCCTAGACCGCCAAGGGCGTTACAACGTCGTGTTTCACGAAGCCTGGCGTTTCTCCGCAGACAAGCTGGAACAGGATCCATGGGTCATTATCAAAGCGGGCAAACAGTACCTGGATCGCTTTGAAATTGAAGGCAGCCTGCGCTTTTACAAATCGCGTTTTTTACACTTTCAATCGGATCTCTGGTTGCTGGAATTTGATCAACAGAGCGACTCTGCCAATATGATTGAACTGCCGGAGTTTCCAGTTCGCGAGCAGCCGAGTCTTAGTGACAGCTATGTTATTGCTGATATTCAATTCGATGAAGAGCGTATTGAAGACTTTTTTATCAACCTGCCAGACAATGATTTCCCTGAAACACTGCCCATGGATAATTCAGCGTTGACAGCGATGGAGCAAGTTCAGTCGCCAAAACAGTACCCGATTAAATCTCTCTGGACATTTGATCAATCCAAGCGCCTCGAAGAACAGCAGAGCTACTATATTGATCACCCGAAGATGGGCGTGCTTGTGACTATTATCCCCTATGAGCCGGAAGTGCTTAATCCTTTAGAGGAAGAGGCCTTGTCTGACCTCGAGTAGGGTTTTATCAGGCTTTGTGCTAACAGCAGATTGGGTGCAACATAGTAGGAGATCCTTCGGCTACGCTCAGGATGACAA
>JAFMBU010000145.1 GCA_017858295.1 Porticoccaceae bacterium
ATTAAAACACCGTCGACAAAGATCATTGGGAAGGACGGCCAGCCAGTCCACATTTTTAAAGCATTGCGTCTATACCACAGAGAAAAATAACTGCCGTACTCCAAGTAGGCGTGATCAGCACCCATGGCATTGAGGGTTTTGCGCGCTCTTTTTGGCGCTGGATTTTGTGCCATACCCACGACAACAATTTTATTGCTGGCAATCGCCTGCTGCACTTCTAAAACAATATCCAGGTTCTTGGTTGCCACGGTCTCTTGTATGGCCGGGTGGATCTTTGTACTGTCGAGAATATGTCTACTCATGTTAAATCCTTATCGTAGTCTTATTATTGTTGTAATGGTTTTCTAATTCTTAGGTTTATCGTACACCCCAACCAGCTGTCGGCTCAGTGCCAGCAGCTCACCATTGGGGTGATAAATCTTAGCTTCGGTATGGGCATAACCGCGGTCCGCCTGAACCACGTCGCAGTGGTAATAGAGATAATCGTCCGCTGCCAGCTCTGTTCGCGGCTGTATAAATTCCACATTCCAAGTGATCGAGCTGGTCGGTGCAGGCTGACTTAACATGGGCATCACCGCCGGCGGCCAGGCATCAATCAGTGCCAGTATAGCGCTATCGGAAAACACCTCGGGGCGCTCTTCAAAACGTATCCAGCCACTTATTACAGACTCGCTGCTGCCGCTATAGAGCCTCGCGGTACTGGTAAAGCGGGTGTCTAAATACTCTACAAAGCCTGGGGCTACGCCCTTTACAAAGGGCATTTTGGTCGCTTCTTGGGGGGTCTTCTCAAACAGCATGGGCGCTTGGCTGAGGCGAACGCCGGAAATACGCTGGCGACCGAAGCAGGCGATCACCTGAGTTTTGACCGCGCCATTTTGCAATAGCTGACCTTCAATCTGAATTACCGACCGGCCTTCGGAAAGTATTTTGTACTTTAGTTCGCAGAGTTCGCCCTCGATGGCTGCGCTGCAAAAATGAATATTGATGGTGCGCAGATCGCAGTCTTTGAGGCCGGTCTGGCTTTCTATATAGGTCAGCACCATGGCCGTAGTCAGGCCGCCAAAGACGCTGCGTCCCTGGCCCCAACTACCGTCAACTGTCAGTTGGTTGGTGGTCTTGGCAAGCTCTTCATAATAGGAGTAATTCATTTGTTACCTTAGTGGGATAAAACCGTCTCTGTTGCACCAGCGACTATAGCACTGCGGACAAATTAAATGGCTCAATCAGTGACTAGCCGGACAGAGCAGTTCAGGCTAGTATTGCAGGCTAATTATCAAACTAAAAACAAGAGCCTAAACGCCATGAGCATTCAATTTTCTGACAGCCTTACCCTTCCCTGCGGTGCCACCATTGCCAATCGTTTCGCCAAAGCCGCTATGACCGAAGGCCTTGCCAGCGCCGATGGTGTGCCGGGAATCGAACTTGAAACCCTCTATGGTATCTGGAGTGATGGGGGTTCAGGCATGTTGCTGTCAGGCAATATTCAGATCGACCGCGATCATCTTGAGCGCCCGGGCAATGTGGTGATTGACAGTCCACCCAGCCCTGAAATGCATGCCGCATTGTCCCGCTGGGCCAGTGCCGCAACGCGCAATGGCAACCACTTTTGGGCGCAAATTAGCCATGCCGGTCGCCAGACACAAAAAATCATTAACTCAAATCCGAAAGCGCCTTCTGCGGTTAAGCTGGGCTTGCCCGGCGGCCAGTTTGGCGAGCCGGTGGCGTTAACCATTGCGGAAATCGAAGAGATTGTGCGCCGCTTTGCGGTTTGCTCGGCGGCGGTTAAAGAGGCTGGATTTACCGGTGTTCAACTACACGCAGCCCACGGTTATCTGCTCTCACAGTTTCTCAGCCCACGAAGTAACCAGCGCACTGATGACTATGGTGGCAGTCTCGCCAATCGCGCTCGGGCACTGTTAGATTCTGTGGCTGCAGTTCGCGCAGCAGTGGGGCCTGATTTCCCGGTGGCAGTGAAACTTAACAGCGCCGACTTTCAGAAGGGCGGTTTTGATTTTGAAGAGAGTTTGCAGGTCGTTGCTTGGTTGGAGCAGGCCGGCGTCGATCTGATCGAAATATCCGGTGGTACCTATGAGCAGCCTAAGTTATTGGGTTTGGAGGGGATGGAAGCAGAAGAAAAACAAGAGGTGGCGGAATCGACAATGGTTCGCGAAGCCTATTTTGTCGACTTTGCCCTGGCCATGCGCAAGCATGTCTCGGTGCCGCTGATGGTCACTGGTGGCTTTCGTCAGAGCCTGGCTATGCAGCAGGCCCTGGATAGCGGCGGTGCCGATCTGATTGGACTGGGTCGTCCTATGTGTGTGATGACCGATGCGCCGAACCAACTTATTAATGGTTTAGCGGAGCTGCCGCGCTATGAAAATGGACTCTCGCTATTTCCTTCATGGCTGTCGTTCCTACAGAGCTGGAAACCCCTGCGAGCTATGGCCGCTTTTGCCACTCAGTACTGGTACTACAGTCAGATTGATGCCTTAGGTCGTACAGGTCAGGCCGACCCATCAATGAGTGTTTTTACCGCGACCAAGCAAACCATGGCGCTGCAGAAAAAACTCACTGCCAAGTAGATTTTAATAGGAGGTGAGAGGCCAGATTTTAAGGTTGTTCATCTTCATTTTTTCGGCGTCTACCAAAAAGCGCACCAAGATAAAGTAGATATCCAGATCAAAGCGATCATCGCTGGGAGTGGCCGACCGTTGGTCGCTCTCACTTAAGCTTTCATTGTCATCTATCGGTATCTCACTGCTGCGCCGCGCATCAGCCAACTGATATCCATGGTCATAGAGATCTTCAATTAGCGTTAGCTTGGCAATATAGCGCCAATTGTGAACCACATGAAAAGCCACATGTTCTGGCTCCTGCAAATCTCGCTCTTCGATCAAAATTGGACCTGGGTAGGGCCACATTTTTAGCTGGTAGGTTTTCAGCGCGGCGTTAACCCGCTCATTGTAGTTGCCTGGACTTTCAGCGCCGTGACAGGCGCCAAAACATTTTTTTAACTGGGCACGGAAGCAGGGTTTTTGATTGGCACTGATCGTTGCAGTAGATGACTCCAGTCCAAGTAATTTGTGGCACAGAAAATAATGGTCGGCGAGTTTTTCAATCTGCTTTGATGCCTGACGCGGAGAACGAAATAATCCAAAGCGCTCTTCGGCATTATCTGACTCGTTGGCAGTTTCCAGTTCCACCGCTTCGATGGCAATGCGCTGGTAGCCATTGCTGTCTTCGTCACAGCGATACTGGTAGAGCTTTTTGGTTTTGCGCAGGCGCCGGTTATACAGGGGGTGCAGCGCTTTAATCTGATTACTCTCGCGGATCTGCGCGCCCAAATCAGTGGGGGTTTTATCAAACTCTATATGGGCCAACTTATTATTGATCTGCAGATCTTTGGGGTTGCTGTGGTCCCCTGAAAAATGACTCATTACCCGGGTGCGAATATTAACGCTCTTGCCCACATAGAGCAGCGCGCCATTGGCGTCATAAAAATAATAAACCCCAGCGGAGGCGGGCAGTTTTTTCAGGGCGCTGGCTTTGAGCAATGGCGGCAGTGCCGGATTTTTTAATAGACTGGCACAGGTGGCGCCGATCTCTTCTTCGGAAAACAGTGCTGACGATTTTAAGAAAAAACGCTGGATCATTTCTGCGTCATCCATTGCCCGGTGACGGTTTTCAATGGGCAGCTGAAAGCGCTGAATAATCTGGTCTAGGCCGTGACGTTTAAACTGAGGGTAGAGGCTGCGGCTAAACTTTACCGAGCACAATGGTTTGGCGTTGTAGCTGACACCAATGCGCTCAAATTCATTTTTTAGAAAGCTGTAGTCAAAGCGCGCATTGTGGGCCACCAAAGTGCGACCATCTAGGTAGGTGAGCAGCTTGTCAGCTACCTGAGAAAATAGCGGTGCACCGCGCAAATTGCTCGGCGCTATGCCAGTAAGCTTTTGAATAAAGGGCGGCAGCATAGTCTCTGGATCGATAAATGACTGCCAGCGCTCAACCACTTCACCTTGCTCTATAACCACCAGACCAATTTCAATAATCCGGTGATGAGTCGCCTTGCCCCCGGTGGTCTCGAGATCGAGCAAGACCATTTTCTCTGGGAAGCCAGCGGACAGAACTGCGGGTGTCGGGGTTTCTTCATCTAACCAATTTAATTGCATTTAATAAGATCACTATTTTGTCACTCAGTGACAAAACCCTTCCAGTTTCTCATGTACTTAACAAAGGTTTCACTGAGCCCTTCGCTGTGTAGATGCTCTGGTGAAACTGGATTGGATACAGGCTTGAAATCGGCGTTAGCTTGCATCTGCAGTGGGTAGTCATGGTGCAAAATAGCCGCTCGGCCAAGCAGAATAAAGTCGATATCAGTGGCCATGGCCTGACGAATTTCCTCAGGGGTGCGCAGTTTGCCGGCTATACCCAGGGCGACATTGCCGCGCTCTAGATCGGTGAAATAAGACAGTAGTGAGCGGCCTTTAAACTCTTCTTCTACCGGTTCTTTAAAAACGTCCCACAGAGACATATCGAGAAAGTCGATTTTGCCATCACTGAGAATAGTCTGAGTAAAGGCCAACATATCGGCCAGCTCTACATCAAAGCGCTCCGGTGATAGGCGCAGGCCCAAAATAAAGTCACTGCTGCAGCGAGTGCGGATGCCGTCGATAATATCGCGAATCAGTCG